>NZ_JBSVZD010000015.1:0-47439 GCF_054051725.1 Petrotoga sp. DB-2
TTTCTTACATGATACCAGATTATTTAATCATTTGTTCATATTTCATTTTTTCTACCCACACTTTTTGGAAGAGAACCCAAAAATAACATTTATTAAATTAGAAAGTAAACTTTATTTTTCATTGGTGAATTATAATATATTTTCAAACGACTACACTTCAAAAACAAAAAAATAAATATAGTAGCAAGGAGAAAAATAAATATGGCAAAATATGCAAAAACAAGGTTTCTCTCTATCTTAGAGGCAGGTTCATACAACGCGTTTTTTATCGGTACACAAGGGTTTATTTTTACGACTCTTGCTCTATACTTTAACGCATCTCCTCTTTTTATATCAATAATGACCTCTTTTCCTATTATAGCACAGATGTTTCAGATTTTCTCTTCACGAATAAACCAATTCATTGGTTCCAAGAAGAAAAGCTTGATAATAAATGCGTTTATATCGAGAACTTTATTTGTTTTATTACCCATTTTCATCTTTTTTGATGTGAGATCTGAGTACATTATGTTAATTATTATACTTTTATTTTCTTTTTTCGGAACATTCGTAGGCAACACTTGGACAGTTTTGATTAGAAGCGTAGTACCCTTTGAGCAAAGAGGTAAATATTTTGGACTTCGTAATATTTTCGCTTCCATAACTGGTATAATTATGATGTATCTTTACTCTATGTTTTTAGAATTTCCAAATTTTAAAACAGGATTGTTGTTGGTTACAAGTTTTATGGCATTTTTCTCTGTTCTTTCAGCTCTTTTGCTGATGAAACATGAGTTTCCAGAAGAAAGCGAAAAAAATCACTCCGTTAACCTAAACATTTTTTCACCCTTTAAAGATAGAAACTTTAAAAATTTTCTCCTTTTTATGTTTGTTTGGAGTTTTGCCATAGAATTTGCAAGGCCTTATTTTGCCTATTATGAAGTGGCGATTTTGAATATAAATTATCAATTTCTTGGGAATATGGGAATAATAACTAGTGTTATCTCTATTTTTTTATATTTGTTTTATGGTATAGTAGCAGATAGATTTGGTAGTAAAAATGTTCTAAGTCTGGGGATTTTGTTGTCAACTTTTAGTCCGTTGATGTACTTTTTAATGAATACAACGAATTATAGGAGTATTGAATTATTAAATGCGATTTTTGCAGCCTTTGCGTGGTCGGCGATAAACTTAGCAATTTTTAACTTACTCTTAGAAATATCCAAAGAGCCATCCGAAAATTATATCGCAGCCAACTCTTTCGTTGCCGGGATCGCAGCGATTTTTGGGTCGTTGAGTGGAGGTTTCTTAGCAAATCATCTTGAAAATATAGAGATTCATTTTATGGGGGACCCCTATCATGGGATTCAATTGATTTTTATTATAGGATTCATATTAAGGATCATATCTGTTATTCTATTAACTGAAGTTGAGGCAATGGAAAAGCCCATCAGATATAAAGGAATATTCTCACCCGAAGCAGCTTTGTTTAAAAGAAGAGAAATCAATTTTCCTTTTGATTTATTCAGAAGGAACAGAAGGAAAATCAAAAAAAGTGAACTTCCCCCTTCCGTTGATGTAGAAAACGAAGAGAAAAATCAAGTAGTTACAAATGACAATAAAGAAGATAAGGAATAAATTCAATCTTTGATTTAATAAAGCATAGAGTGTAAAATTAGATTGACACCATTCATCAAAAATTTAGGAGGTCGCATTAATGGATATTGGAAAAAGATATATGCCACACGAACTTGAAAATAGATGGTATAAGATTTGGGAAGAATCCCATTCCTTTGAGCCAAGACAAGGAAACGATAAGTTCAGTATAGTAATTCCGCCTCCAAATATAACTGGTAAAATACATATTGGTCATGCTTTAAATATCGTTCTTCAGGATATTTCTGTGAGATACAATAGAATGAAAGGGAAGGAAACAGTTTGGATACCCGGAGAAGATCATGCGGGGATAGCAACACAACATGTTGTTGAAAAATATCTTTTAAAAGAAGAAGGTAAAAGAAGAGAAGATTATACTAGAGAAGAATTTTTAAAAATTACTTGGGATTGGGCAAACAAATATCGTAATCACATACGTGAACAGATAAAAGCATTGGCAGCCTCTGTCGATTGGAGCAGAGAAAGATTCACTTTAGATGAAGGGCTCAACCAAGCGGTAAGAAAGGTCTTCGTTTCTTTGTACAATGAAGGTTTAATATACAAAGGAAAATATATAGTAAATTGGTGCCCTTCCTGTGGAACCGTCCTGGCAGACGATGAGGTTGAGCACAGCGAAGAAAAAGGCAAACTTTGGTATATAAAATATCGTCTTGAAAATACTCAAAATTATGTAACTGTAGCAACCACTAGACCTGAAACTATGTTAGGAGATACAGCTCTCGCTGTTAATCCTTCAGATGAAAGGTATAAAAATTTGGTTGGAAAAATCGCTATTTTGCCAATTGTCGAAAGAAAATTGAAAATTATAGCGGATCCTTACGTAGACCCAAACTTTGGTACAGGTGTCGTCAAGGTTACACCTGCCCATGATCCCAACGATTATCAAATTGGTTTAAGACACAACTTGGAAAGAATACAAATTATAGACGAAAATGCAAAGATAAACGAAAATGGCGGCAAGTACGCTGCATTAGATAGGTATATAGCTAGAGAAAGAATAGTCGAAGACTTGAAAAAAGAGGGATTATTAGAAAAAGAGGAAGATTATACTCATTCAGTCGGTCATTGTTACAGATGTGGCACCGTTATAGAACCTCTTCTTTTGGATCAATGGTTTGTGAAAATGAAACCCTTAGCAGAAAAAGCAATACAAGTAGTGGAAAATGATGAAATAAAATTTTACCCCGAAAGATGGAAAAAAGTGTATCTTAACTGGATGTATGAAATAAGGGATTGGTGTATATCAAGACAGCTTTGGTGGGGACATAGAATCCCAGTTTGGTATTGCCAAAACTGTGGGCATGTGAATGTATCCGTCGAAGACGTTAAAAAGTGTGAAAAATGTGGTTCTACGGATCTAAAACAAGATGAAGATGTACTAGATACGTGGTTTTCTTCAGCTCTTTGGCCTTTTTCTACCCTAGGATGGCCCGAAAAAACGGAAGATCTTAAAAAATTCTATCCAACCGATTTGTTAGTCACCGGATTTGATATAATCTTTTTTTGGGTTGCAAGAATGATAATGATGGGAGAAAAGTTCATGGGGGAGAAGCCTTTTCATGATGTTTACCTACATCAATTGATAAGAGACAAATATGGAAGAAAGATGTCTAAATCGTTGGGCAACGGTATAGATCCCTTAGAAGTAATTAACGAATATGGAACGGATCCTGTTAGATTTACTTTAGCAATTTTAGCTGCTCAAGGAAGAGATATTAAATTAGATGTTGGATCCTTCGATGCCTACAGAAAGTTTGCAAATAAAATATGGAACGCCGCTAGATTTGTACTCTTAAATATGGAAGACTACGAGAAAATTGTACTGAAAGAAGAAGATTTAAAAATCGAAGACAAATGGATTTTAACCAGATTGAATTCTACAATACTAGAAATATCCAAAGATTTAGAAGTTTATAACTACGATCAAGCTGCAAGAAAACTGTACGATTTTTTCTGGAATGAATTATGTGATTGGTATATAGAAGCCTCAAAAAATAGGTTAAATTCGAGTGGTAAAGATAAATTGGTAGTACAAAATGTTATTCTGCAAGTCTTTGATTCTTCATTACGTTTATTACATCCCTTTATGCCTTATATATCGGAAGAACTATGGCAAAAATTGTCTATAGAGAAAGATTCAGAATTATTGATAAGCGCTAAGTGGCCAGAGAGTAACGAGAATAATATTTATCCTGAATCAGAAAAGGTATTCTTGAAGATTATGGAGTTAGTTAAGGGTGTAAGGAACGTTAAAGCCGAAATGGATATACCCCAAACACAAAAGGTTGACTTGAAATACAAAATTGTCGCAAAAAACAACGATTTTATAGAAAAAAACATAAGTTTAATTGAACATTTAGCTTTTTTGAAAGATATAACTCAAACTGAAGTGAAACCAGCAAAATCTGCCACTGCTTATGTAGATGAAAGTGTAGAAGTTTACATACCTTTAGGTGATTACATAGACATCGATACAGAGAAACAAAGGTTAACAAAAAAGTTGGAAAAGCTAGCAAAAGATATAGAATTATATAATAAAAAATTATCAAATAAAAATTTCGTCGAAAAGGCTGATCCGGATGTAGTAGAAAAAACAAAAGAAGATTTGATAGAAAGTGAGAAAAAATATCAAAAATTGCAAACACTCTTAAAGGAGATTAGTTAAATGGAATTTACCAATTTAGTTGATTATCTTTATCAAAGAGGAGCAGCAAATTTCAAGGTGAAATTAGGTCTCGAAAGGATAGAAGAATTAACTAAACGTATAGGATGCCCGCAGAATTCGTTCAAAAGTATACACGTCACAGGTACTAACGGAAAAGGAAGTGTTACCACTGCACTTTCACAAATTTTAAGATATAATGGAATGAAAGTTGGAACCTTTATATCCCCACATTTGGTTTCATTAACTGAGAGAATAAAAATAAATGGGAAAAACATTTCTGAGAGAGAATTTGTGGAGATATACAATGAGATTGAAGAAGAAATAAAAAAAATGGATCTGAAAGGTGAAGAATATGCACCATCATTTTTTGAAATAACAACAGCTATGGCCTTTAAGTATTTTGAAAAGCAAAAAGTGGATGTAGGAATCATTGAAGTGGGCTTAGGAGGAAGGTTGGATGCTACTAATGTTATCAATTCTGATGTCTCAGTGATAACCTCTATATCTAAAGACCATATCAAAACCTTAGGTAATACTCTTGAAGCGATAGCTTATGAAAAAGCAGGTATCATAAAGAAAAACAATTTTTTGGTATTGGGAAATATAGACGAAAGCCCAAAAAAAGTTATCTTAAATAAAGCTAAAGAAGTCAATGCAGAAAAGGTTTATGAACATGGAAAAGATTTTAATTCTACCAACCATAGATATTTTATTAACAATAATATGTTAGATTATTATGGTATCAATTCTGAAATTAAAGATCTGATTTTTGGTGCCAACGGGACGTTCCAAATGGAAAACGTTACAACATCTTTGGCAGTAGTAGAAGCGTTTATGCAAAAATTTGGAAAAGCTCTATCTATTGAGAAAATCCGAGAAGCTATGGCAAACTTTTATTGGGAAGGTAGGTTTGAGTACACAGAAATAAACGGTAAAAAGATAGTTTTCGACGGTGCCCACAATTTTGCTGCTGCCCAGCAATTAGAAAAAAGCATCAATCTTTACTTTCCTACTCAGAAAAAAATTGCCTTGATTGGGATATTGGATGATAAAGACTACAAAAAAATGTCACAAATTTTTGCTTCAGTTTTTGATAAAATTATTGTAACATCAGTTCCTACCGAAAGGGGAAGACATCCCGAATTAATATATGAAGAATTTAAAAAGCATTCCAAAAATGTTGAGTTTATAAAAGACCCTTCGGAAGGTTTCAATAAGCTTTTATCAGAAAAAAGTGATATTTATTTTTTCACTGGTTCTTTGTATCTCCTTGGAAAAATTAAAGAATTAATATCTACTAATTTAGTAGCATTGTAGATATCTTTTATCGAGGTATATAATATGATAAGAAAAATTAACGCAACAATTGAAGATTTTGAGGACGAAAAAGTTCTAATCAAAATTGGAGCTTTAACTCTGGAAGCGTATCCTTCGTTGAACGTTATAAGATACTTAAAAAAGGGTGACAAATACGATTTTTTTGCATCCCTTGAAACAAGCGAATGGAACACATCACTTTATATTTTTAAAGATAAAATAGAAAGAGATGTTTTTGAAAGTTTAAAGAAAGTTTCAAAAATCGGACCAAGAATTGCTTCAAAAATCCTTAGAAAAACGGATGCAGAAGAATTTATACAAATGATAAACTCCCAAGATACAACGCTCCTTTCAAACCTGCCTGGCATAGGTAAGAAAACAGCCGAAAGACTAATATCTGAACTTTCTGATTCTTTCAGTGCCTATTCAGCTGGGGTAGGCGCTCAATCGTATGGAAATAATAATGTAAAAGAAGCTATAGAAGCTTTAGAAACTCTTGGATTTCAAAGATATGAAATTATGAAGGTCATAGGTCAACTTGATCTAGAAGAACTAAAAACGGAAGAAATAATTAAAGAATGCCTTACAAGGCTGTAGGTAATTTTCTGGTGGGATTTGCGAAGCGAAGAGGCGCTAACAAAAATCTTTAGAAATTAAAAAAATTTCAAAAAAATCTTTTGATTTTAAAAGGGTCAAAGGGCGAAGCCCTCCACCCCTTGTTGGACTTAGGGACCGCAGGTCCCTTCCTTAAGAAGGGTGGGGAGAGGGGGTAGGGGCGCTAAAAATTATGAAAGGAGGAGGTAGATATAAAAGTATTAATACTTGCCGCTGGGCAAGGAAAACGAATGAAATCAAAGATCCCAAAAGTTGCACATAAAATTCTAGATAAGCCAATGATAAATTGGGTCATAGATGTTGCAAGAAAAATAACCGACGAAATCGGGATAGTCCTAGGAAATGGTAAAGATCTAGTAAAAGAATTGTTGGATGAAAATGTTAAAATTTTTGAGCAAAAAGAAAGATTAGGAACGGGTCATGCTGTACTCTGTGCAGAACAATTTCTCGATGATAGCGATATCTTGATACTTTACGGCGATGTGCCATTTATCTCTTACCAAACTTTAAATTCTCTCATTGAAAAACATTTAAAAGATAATAACAGTTCGACTATACTCTCAGTAAAATTAGAGGATCCAACTGGTTATGGACGTATAATAAAAAACGAAGATAAATCTGTTAAAATTGTTGAGGAAAAAGATGCCGATACTTTTGAAAAGCAAATAAAAGAAGTTTATACAGGAATTGCAGTTTACAAAGGAGAGCAATTAAAAGAAGCCTTACACCGTATCACCCCCCAAAATGCGCAAGGAGAATATTATTTAACCGATGTTTTTGAGCATTTGGAAAAAGTTGGTGTGGTAGAATTAGAAAATGAAACAGAGGTTATAGGTATAAACGATAGAATACAGTTAGCGCAAGCTGAAAAAAAGATAAGAAATGAAATTTTAAAGAAACATATGTTAAATGGAGTTACAATACAGGATCCAGATTCTACTTACATCTCCGTCGATGTAAGTATCTGTCCTGATACAATAATTTATCCCCAAACATTTATATACGGAAAAACGACCATCGGAGAAAATTGTGAAATAGGTCCATTAACAAGGATCAAAGATTGTATCATAGAAGACAATGTGAAAATAATTCGATCGGAATGCGAACTAAGTAGAATACAAAAAAATGTTTCAGTAGGTCCTTTTTCAAGGCTGAGAGAAGGAACAGAGTTGCAAGAAAACGTTAAAATAGGTAATTTTGTTGAAACTAAGAAAACTAAAATATCTTGCAACAGTAAAGCACAGCATTTAACTTATTTAGGTGACACTTATGTTGGAAGAAATGTAAACATTGGTGCAGGAACTATAACATGTAACTACGATGGTAAGAAAAAGAATAAGACCTTTATAGATGATGGAGCCTTTATTGGAAGTAACACCTCTTTAGTTGCACCAGTTAATGTTGGGAAAAATTCTCTTATAGGAGCGGGGTCTGTAATAACAAAAGATGTGCCAGACAATGCCTTAGCCTTAGCAAGGACGCATCAAATAAACAAAGAAAATTGGGTGTTAAAAAAGGATTCAAAAAATGTAGAGAAGGGAGTATAAAATGTCAACTAAAGAGAATCAATTCAAAGTATTTGCAGGAAACTCTAACCCTCCTTTAGCTAAAAGAATTGTAGAATACATGGACACAAGATTGGGAGACTGCGAAGTATCAACTTTTGCAGATGGTGAAGTAAATGTAAAAATTAACGAAACAGTCAGAGGATTCGATGTATATATAATTCAATCCATAGCTCCACCTGTAAATAATAATTTCATGGAGTTACTAATAATGATCGATGCTTTAAGAAGGGCTTCAGCTGCATCTATATCTGTTATAATTCCATACTTTGGGTATGCTCGTCAAGATAGAAAAGCGAGGGGTAGAGATCCAATTACTGCAAAGCTAGTTGCTAATTTAATAACAACGGCAGGAGCAACTAGGGTAGTAACAATTGATCTTCATGCCGAGCAAATCCAAGGGTTCTTTGATATACCAGTTGATAATCTGTGGAGTTTCCCAATTTTTTCAAAGTATTTTTTAGAAGAAATGAAATTGACACAGCACGACACCGTGGTAGTCTCCCCGGATGTTGGTGGCGTAAAACGAGCTAGAAAGTTTGCCGAAAAATTAGGATCTTCTTTAGCCATTCTAGACAAAAGAAGGCCCAAAGATAACGTTGCAGAAGTAATAAACGTAATAGGAGAAGTAGAAGGATCCAATTGTATAATATTCGATGACATAATAGATACTGGTGGATCTCTAGTAGCTGCTGCTGAAACTCTACATAACAAAGGTGCGAAGAAAATTATTGCTGCCGCTACACACGGGATATTTTCACTCAATGCTATTGAAAAATTGCAAAATTCAAGTATTGATAAAATAATTGTTACAGATACAATATATCATAAAGAATTGCCTGACAAGTTTGTAGAATTAAAATCCTCTGAACTTTTGGGAGAAGCGATAGTCAGAATAAGAAAAAATTTATCTGTTAGTATACTTTTCCGATAATTAACGGTTGGGAAGCTAGGCAAAAGGATTATTTTCTTTTCCTTATGGGTGCGGAGCGGGGCGAATCCCGTTTGCTGGTTTGTGCAAAAAATGTTTTTAAATAATTTTAATATTGAACTTGGGGATTTTAAGGGGGTTACCCCTTAGCGTCCCGGGACAAAAAGCGCTAACAAACAACTTTTAGAATTTATAAAGTACTAATAAATAATGGTTAGGAGGTTATTGTATGGCAACAGTTTTCAAAATGGATGTTAATAGAAGAGATTCAAAGATCAAGGCCAGGAAATTTAGAAATGAAAAATTAATTCCAGCAGAAATATACGGCCCGGCTTTAAAGGAGAACAAACACATAAATATTCCATATAAAGAACTGGAAAGTATGTTAGAAAAAGTTTCTGAAACTACTTTGCTTGAGCTTAATGTAAAAGGAGAAAACAGCGAAGAAAAAGTGAGATGTTTCATAAAATCTGTTCAAAGGCATAAAGTGTCGGACCAACCAATCCACGTAGATTTTTATGTTCCAGAAGAAGGAAGAAAAATGCATTTAAGGATACCTCTAGAATTTGAAGGAGAGCCTCTTGGAGTTACACAAGGCGGTTATTTAAATACCTATGTCCATGAAATACCTGTCGCAATTCTACCTTCGGATATCGTTGATTCAATAAAGGTAGATATCTCTGAGCTAAAAATGGGCGAATCTTTATCCGTTTCAGATATTAAAAATCTTCTTCCAAAAAGTGCGGAGGCCCTTCTAGAAGACGAAGAAATCGTCATTAGTGTAATAGAACCGAAAGCGGTAGAAGAAGTTACCGAAGAAACTGAGGAAACTGAAGAAGGAGAACTAACTGAACCCGAAGTAATAGAAGAAAAAACGCCTCAAGACATGAAGGAAGAATAAAAAGTGAGAAATTTGGTAATAGGTTTAGGAAATCCTGGCCCGCGTTATGTTTTTACAAAACATAACGTGGGTTTTTTAGCTTTAGATAAATATGAAGAAACCAAAAAAAATAGATCGAACATAAAAAAAATATCTGGTAAGAACTTTGAAGGCTTTACTATAGAAAACGATATTTTCATCAAACCGTTAACTTACATGAATGCAAGTGGAGAAGTGTTACCATATGTTTTTAAAAAATTTGGTAAAATAGAGGGAAGTTTATTAATAATTTACGACGATATATGGTTGGACTTAGGTGAAATTCGTATAAGAAAAAGCGGCTCTGATGGGGGACACAATGGATTGAAATCAATAATAGCCATTTTAAAAAGTACCGATTTCCCTCGAATAAGAATAGGTATCAACAATGGATACGAGCATGGATCTGGAAATTTGGCAAATTATGTTTTAAGTCCTTTTACCGAAGAAGAATGGGCCAAATTGGACAAAGTACTTGATTATGTTACTACCGCGATAGACTTGATTTTAGAAGGAAGAATAAACGAAGCGATGAATAAATTTAACAAAAAGATAATTTAGAACAGAGTTGGAGGAAGGAAATAAAGCAATGGACGAAGAAAAGACAATGTTAGTAAGTAAGGCTCTAGAAGAAATCAGAATAGCAATATTGGAAGAAGATAAATTAAGTGAAATTTTTTTCGAAGATTTTGAAACCGATAGGAATACGGGGAAAATCTTCTTAGGTATAATTGAAAATAAAGTCCCAAGTTTGGAGGCTTTTTTTGTAAACATTGGATTAGGAAAAAATGGTTTTCTAAGATACAGAGACGCTCTTGATGATCCTAATCAATATAACGTGGGAGACAAAATTCTAGTTCAGGTAAGAAAAGATGGGGGAACGAGAAAAGGTCCTCAACTTTCTATGCAAGTAAGTTTACCTGGTAAATATCTGGTATACATTCCAAATTCTGATGACAGTATTGGCATATCCCGAAAAATCCTCCAAGAAAAAGAAAGAACAAGATTGAGAGAAATTGCAAAAAAGATACTAATGGATAACGAATCCATTATATTTAGAACCAATTCTGAAGGAATAGACGAAAAAGAAGTAGAAATAGAATTAAAAGAAATGAGAAAAATATACAATAGTATTTTACAAAGATTTCGATCCCAAAAAAATCCTGGAGTTTTATATGAAGAAAGCGACTTTCTTGAGTACATATTAAGAGAGCGACTGGATTCTAAAACAAAAAAAATAATCACAGATGACAGACAAATTTACAGGAAACTAAAAAAAAGTTTGAAAGGCTTTGAACTAAAACCCAAAGTTGAGTATGTTAGAGGAGATGTTTTTCGGATCCATAATATATACCATCAAATGGAAGAGATCTTTACAAAAAAGATCGAACTATCAGGGGGAGGTACCATTACTTTAGATAGAGCAGAAGCTTTAACCGCCATAGATGTAGATTCTGCTGGAAATTTAGAAGGTAAGAACATTGAGGAAACTTCTTTTATTACAAACATGGAAGCAGCCAAAGAAATAGCCAGACAATTGAAATTAAGAAATATTGGAGGAATGATCGTCGTAGATTTTATAGATATGAAAGACTCTTCGCATAAAAAAACGATTATCAATATTCTTAAAGAAGAGACTAAAAAAGATAAATCAAAAGTTACCATTTTAGGATTCACAAACATGGGACTTTTAGAAATTATTAGAAAAAGAACCACACAACCTTTGGATACCAATGTGTATTCACAATGCCCATTGTGTCATGGAACGGGTAAAGTCATAGCCCCTTCTCTGGTGCATGGAAGATTAATAAAAGAATTGTTATCCTCGACCAAGGAAATAAAAAAAGAAAAAATAAAAGTAGTAGAAATAAATGCATTTCATAACCTCTCAGGATATTTAACCCCATCTTTGACTGAAGAACTGGAGAAAAAGTTAAACGTAAAATTAGAAGTATCTTTTAATTGGCAAAATCCTAATTCTTACAATATTAAATACAAAAAATAATTTGTTTGCAAGAAAGCGGTGAAAGTCTATGTTAAAGAAAATATTATTTTTTGCGATAATTACTCTTTCTATCTTTTTTTTCGTTTCTGGAATATACTTTTCTAATTCAAAAACCAACGATACTGTAGATTTTTTAAGTAGCACTTATGATAATCAAAAGGAGCCTCTAATACAGTATCTTTCAGATACGCAAGAAGTCATATCAACCAACAGTCAATCCTTCTTCAAAAAAATCGATGAAAATGGGACGTATCTAACAAAAATAATTCAAACAAACAACAATGAATATGTTTCATTGGCTATTAAAGGGAACCAGTACTATTTGTATTTCATAGACGAAGAAGGCAATATAAGAAAAGAAATGTTCATAGAAAGCGGTCAGGTAAGTATAAACGACTTTGTTTTTTTCAACAATGCTTTCACTCTAGTGGGACAAAAAAATGGAAAACCTTACATTTTAAATATCTCAAACAGTGGAGAAATGAACTGGTCTCTTGTTATAAATTATCAGGGAACCTTAAATACAATAAAAAACACCTCAGGGAGCTACGTTGTTGGAGGATGGGTAATAACAAATGGTAACGGTCAAGCGTACATCTCTGAAATAAACCTTACGGGAAAGAAAATTTGGGAAAACATGTATGGAAGAGATAAAGAAGAACAAATAGTTGATTTAGTAATTGATAACAACAGAATCATAGCCGCGGGTACTTCTAATTCTAATCCAGAAAAACAAAACGACTTATTAATATTAGAATATAGTAGAGAAGGTATATTGCTTTTTTCAGATGAATATGGGTATACTACCTTCCACGAAAATCCAAATAGTATAACCCAAGATAATGAAGGTAACATATATATAGGGGGATATTTAGCTACAATAAACGAAAAAGAGTGGAAAGGCTTTATAATGAAGATATCGAAAGAAATTGAACAAAAAGATAATCTCGAAGTTGAATACTTTGAAACGCTATCGATAAAATCACTTTCTAGGGTTGAAAAAGTAAAAGTTTATAACAATCAAATTTATTTGTTAGGAGTTTGTATTGATAATTGGCCGGATTACGATTTGTTTTTGAGAATTATAAATTCCAACGGGGTATTAATTGAACAGAAAATTTTTGGCACTAACGATCAAGAATTAATCTATTCTTTCGAAATATTACCTGCAGGGGAAATTTTAGGTACGGGGCAGGTAAAAGATTCAAATAACCAAGTTTATCCTTTGATCATAAAAACTGATTCATCATACGGAATACCCCAAAAAGAAAAACCCTGATTCTAAATCAGTATCAACGAAAGGAGAGTACATCAATTGAAACCATCAACGGTAAAATACCTATCAAAAAAAATAATGGCTTCTGGAGAAATTCCTCTCTTATGGGGACATTTTGGTGTAGGTAAAACGGATATCGCTAGGGAGATAGCAGAAGAGACAGGAAGAGAATTAATCATATTGATTATCTCTCAGATGGAACCCGGGGATCTGATTGGACTTCCTTCAAGAGGCTCAGAAAAAACTGTCTTTTTAAAACCTGACTGGTGGCCTAATAAAGATGAAGTAATAATAATGATCGATGAAATAAACAGGGCACATAGATCAATAAGAAATGCTATCATGCAATTATTGATAGACAGAAGAATACATAATCACATATTACCGGCTGGGGCATGGATCATGGGAGCAGCTAATCCTCCAGATGAAGAGTACGACCAAGTAGATTTGATAACCGATCCTGCCTTCATGTCAAGATTCTTTCATTTAGAATTGTCTCCTGATGTTGATGATTGGATAAACTGGTCTAATCAAGAGCAAGTAAAAGGTGAAGTTATTTCTTTTATCAAAGAATATCCTGAATATCTCTCTTCCGATAATATAGTATCAATGAGACTCAATTTAAGGCCTAGTCCTAGAAGTTGGTATAAATTATCCAACGTTTTATCTAATTTATCTGAAAACGATATGAAAAAATATGGGTACGTTATTGCTGCCTCAATAGTTGGATCGGAAGCAGCAAGAGCATTTCTGTCTCATCTGGAAAATAAAGTTGAACTACCAAACCCTAAAGATTTACTAATCGAGGGTAAAAATCTTGAAAGAATTGAGAAATTGACCAATGAAGAAAAAGTAAGTCTTATTTTGAGAATAAATAATTACTTTGAATCATTAAAAGAGGAAGATATAGAACAATTATTATCTAATGGAGATCAAAAAACAATCGCAGAAAATGTAAAGAACATAAGTGTGTTCATACCTAAGGATGCTATGTTCTCTGTATTAAGATTTCTAAACGAAATGGTAGAAAAAAACAAAGGATTAAAAAAAGTCTTTTATGATAAACTTTTGGAAGAAATTGCCATTAAATTAGGAGATTCCACTTGGATGGAAGGAATTTAGGATGAATGATATACTCCAAAACGCTTGGATTGAACTAGAAAAAGAAAGCTTATTTTTTTCTTTTTTGAGGATGAATTTTGATTCCATGCCAACTACTTCTGTAAGAACTATAAGGGTTTCAATAACAGCTCAAGGGAAATTTAGATTATTGTACAATCCGAACCGTTTAAAAAATATTGGTTTAATTTTAACCAAAGGAATATTAAAACATGAGATTTACCATATAATATTTGGACACATATTCATAAAACCCAAAAATAAAAGGGAAAGAGGTATTTGGGATTTAGCAATGGATGCAGCGGTAAACCAATATATCAGAGAATTAGATGTATTTGCAGAACCTTTAGATGTAATGGTAGCCGAAGGACATGCCCCAGACAACGAATTCTTTTTTGTTACCGCTCCTATGAACCTCTTAAATAAAACGGCAGAAGAATACTATAAATATGCAATGGATTTATTAGAAAAAAACAAGATGATCGATATAGAAGAGATACTAGAAAAAAGGGAAAACAATCTCGACTCACACGACTTTTCATCAGATATTCCAGAAGAAATGGCTTTTGATATCGTAAGTGAATTCGTTACAAAAGCCTACGATAAAAGCAAAGACAATCTACCCGATGGCATTGAATTAGCGGTTTCTCTTATGGTAACGAAACCTTTCTTCAACTGGGAAACGATGTTAAGAAGATTTTTTGGCAGTTCTATAGTCGTTGAAAAATACAGGACCCTAATGAGACCAAATCGAAGATATGAGGATCAACCGGGTTGGAGATCCAAAATGGGACCAAATATTGCAATAATAATCGATACTAGTGGTTCCATTATAGAAGAAGAATACAACGCATTTTTCAGTGAAATAGAACATATCTCAAAAACTCTCGGTGGAAAAGTCACCTTAATTCAAGCAGACAGTCATGTCCAAAATATCATGACTTATCACAAAGGAAGCTGGAAAGAACTAGTTTTAAAAGGTAAAGGTTCAACTGACATGCAACCTGCGGTTGATTACGTTGAGGAAAATTTAAGACCCGAAGGCATAATCATATTCACAGACGGTTGGGTTGAAGTACCAAATGTCCAAAGAAGGGTTCTCTTCATCTTGTCAAAAAAACACAATCCTGATTTTATAAATAATGTGATAGAATATTATGGGAAGAACAGTGTTGCAATTATCAGTTAACCGTTAGGAGGAATATTCATGGCCAAAAAAATGAAAAGTTTAGGTGGAAGATCCCTTTCAAAAAAATCTGGTAGCAAAAACAATATGAACAAAATGCTTCAAGAAGCCCAAAGGGCCCAAGCTGAAATGCAGGAAGAATTAGATAGGCTGGATGAAGAGTTATCCAACGTTGAAGTAGAAGCCACCGCAGGCGGTGGTGTAGTAAAAGTTGTGGCCACATGCGATATGCGAATAAAAGATATAGTTATATCTGAAGAAGTTGAAGATGAAGATATAGACACTCTAAAAGATCTTATCATAGCCGCTTCAAACGAAGCTATAGAAAAGGCTAATAAACTTAAAGAGGAAAAGACCAACGAGATTTCACAAAAGTTTTTAGGAACTCTTCCTAACTTTGGGGCTTGAAAAAATTAACTTTTTCTTTTCAAAAAAGTATAATTTTATATGTACAATAAAAGTAAGAGAAAAAAATAACAAACAATTTATCAGGAGGTGTTGTATAAGTGGCAGTTAAAATAGGGATAAACGGTTTTGGAAGAATAGGGAGATTAGTTTTTAGGCAGTTAGTTGAAAACCCAAACTTTGAGGTAGTAGCAATAAATGATCTTACAGATTCAAAAACCTTAGGAACACTTTTAAAGTATGACTCCGTTCACGGAAAATTCAATGGAACGGTAGAGGTAGTTGACAATGGTTTAAAGGTTAATGGGAAAGAAATCAAAGTTTTCGCAGAAAAAGATCCCGCTAACCTTCCATGGGCTAATCTAGGTGTTTCAATAGTTATTGAATCTACAGGTGTATTTAGAAACAAAGAAAAGGCTTCAGCACATCTAAAAGCAGGTGCTAAAAAAGTTATAATAACCGCTCCTGCAAAAGGTGAAGTAGATGCAACAGTAGTTATGGGAGTAAATGACAATGTCATCACTCCGCAGATGGAAGTTATTTCAAATGCATCTTGTACAACCAACTCAATTGCACCGGTTATAAAGGTGCTAAACGACAAATTAAAAATTAAAAGAGGTTTGTTAACAACCGTTCATTCATTCACAAATGATCAAAGAGTTCTAGATTTACCTCATAGTGATTTAAGAAGAGCAAGAGCAGCTGCTCTAAATATCATCCCAACAACAACTGGGGCTGCGAAAGCCGTTGGATTAGTAATTCCAGAACTAAAAGGTAAATTAGATGGAATGGCTTTGAGAGTTCCAACACCAGATGGATCTATTAGCGATTTAACTGTAGAAGTAGAAAAATCAACAACCGTTGAAGAAGTAAACAAAATGATGAAAGACGCCGTTGAAAACGAATTGAAAGGTCTCTTTGGATACAATGAAGAACCAATTGTTTCTTCTGATATTGTTGGTTCAACTGTTGCAGGAATATTCGATGCTACATTAACAAATGTAATCGATGGCACTTTTGTTAAAGTCTGTGCATGGTACGACAACGAAAATGGATACTCAACAACCGTTGTGAAATTGGCTGAAAAATTAGCTAAGATGCTGTAATTTCCAATCAAAAAGAGGGGATTTAATCCCCTTTTTCTTTAAAATAAATGTGAATATAGGGGGTGTCAATATGGAAAAATTAACTATAAAAGACGTTGATTTGAAAGGCAAAAAAGTCATAATGAGAGTTGATTTCAACGTTCCTATAAAAGATGGAAAGATAACCGATGAAACTCGAATTAAAGCCGCTTTGGACACAATTCAATATACTCTGGACAAAGGAGCAAAAGTAATATTACTATCTCATTTAGGACGTCCCAAAGGTGAAAAAAATCCTCAATTTTCTTTAAAACCAGTAGCCGATAGATTAGGTGAGTTATTAAATAATAAAGTTTATTTTGTAGATGAAACCAGGGGACCCAAAGTTGAAAAAGCCGTCTCAGAATTAAAAGATGGTGAAGTGTTACTAATTGAAAATACAAGATTTGAAAAAGGTGAAACAAAAAACGATCCTGAACTGGCAAAATATTGGGCGTCTTTAGCGGATCTTCATGTTAATGATGCATTTGGAACGGCTCACAGAGCACACGCTTCCAATGTTGGTATAGCAAACTATATACCAAGTGTCGCAGGATTTTTGATGGAAAAAGAGATCGAATTTTTGCAAAAGGCCGTTGAAAACCCAGAAAAACCATATGTAGTAATTCTGGGTGGTGCTAAAGTATCCGACAAAATAGGGGTTATAAATAATCTATTAAATAAAGCTGATAAGATATTAATTGGCGGTGCTATGATGTTTACTTTCTTAAAAGCCTTAGGTAAAAACGTTGGTTCTTCGTTGGTGGAAGAAGATAAACTCAATGTTGCAAAAGACATATTAGAAAACGCTAAAGCAAAAGGCGTTGAAATTGTTTTACCTGTTGATACCGTTATCGCCCAAAAAATAGAAGCAGGTGTTGAGAAGAAAACTGTAAAAATAGATGATGGAATTCCCGAAGGTTGGATGGGCTTAGATATAGGACCTGAAAGCGTTTCTTTATTTAAAGAGAAAATTTCCGATGCTAAAACAATTGTTTGGAACGGTCCTATGGGAGTTTTTGAAATGGATGATTTTGCTTTTGGTACCGAAGAAGTAGCAAAGGCAATCGCAGAAGTAACCAAAAAAGGTTGTATAAGTATTATAGGTGGAGGAGATTCTGCAGCTGCCGCTGAAAAATTTGGATTAGCTAGCGAATTTTCACACGTTTCAACTGGTGGAGGTGCCTCTTTAGAGTTTTTAGAAGGTAAAGAATTACCGGGCATCTCTTCAATAAACGAAAAAAAAAAGCTGAATGAAAGAAAATTTATTCTCGCCGGAAATTGGAAGATGAACAAGACTAATACAGAGGCAGCTGAATTTGTCTCAAAACTTGTAGGACAGATAAAAACCGAAGATAAGTTTGAAGTTATTGTTTGTCCCCCTTTCACAGCTCTTGAAAAGGTTAGAGATATCACAAGTAGTTCAAACATAAAAGTAGGTGCCCAAAATGTTTATTATGAAGATAAGGGTGCTTACACAGGCGAGATCTCTGTAAATATTCTAAAGGATATAGGAGTGGAATATGTAATTCTTGGTCATTCTGAAAGAAGGCACATCTTTCAAGAAAGCGATGAACTCATAAACAAAAAACTTAAAAAGGTAATATCATCAGGGTTAACACCCATATTGTGTGTTGGTGAACAGTTAGAAGAGCGTGAAAAGGGTTTAACGTTCAACGTTGTAGAAAGACAGATTAAAGAAGCCTTTTATGGTTTAACTGAAGAAGAAGCAAAAACAATCATAATCGCCTACGAACCCGTATGGGCGATTGGAACAGGAAAAGTTGCCACACCCAACCAAGCCCAAGAAGTTCATAAGTTTATTAGAGACCTTTTGAAAGATATCTTCAATGAAGAATTTGCTAAAAAAACCACAATACTTTATGGTGGAAGCATAAAACCAAACAATTATTTAGGCCTCTTTGGTAAACCAGATATAGACGGCGGTTTGGTTGGAGGTGCTTCATTAACAGAAGATTTCGTGGAACTCGCCAATATTATGAAAGAAATTATCGAATAAGCCACCCTAAAGGGTGGTTTTTTCATATTTTTCAGTTTTTATGTTAAAATTATAGATGGTAGAGATTTTAATTCTGAGGTTTCAAAAAATTGGGATCATATGGTTTGATCTGTGAAGAGAAAGGTGGGGGGTACGATGATTACTTACGAATCATTGAAAAATGTTCCGGCGAGTGTTGTTATCGAGCTTGTGAATGAAGTGTTTAAAGACTATGTTTTCCCAGTGAATTGGAATTTAGAAAGTTTTGATAAAGATGTGAAAGAAAACTCTATTTCCATGGAAGATTCTTTTATAGCTTTTTCTGATGGTATACCTGTGGGATTCAGTATTATATCAATAAGAAAAGATGTTGGAAGAATTGACTCAATTGGAGTAAAAGAAGAATTTAGAGGAAAAGGATTGGCTTCTGAAATCATCTTTCGTACAATTGAAACATTAAAATGGAAAGAGATAAAGAAAATAATTTTAGAAGTTGCCCAAAGTGATGAAAGGTCTATAAGATTTTATAATAAACATGGTTTTAGAGCAACAAGAGAGCTGTCTTCTTTCTTAAAAGAAAAAGATAAACCAACGAATACTCATTTCAAATACGAACAAACTACTTCAGATGTAATCTACGAAATGGCTACCGAGGCAAAATTTAGATTTAAAAGAAAACCAAATTGGCAAAGAGAACCTATAACCATAAAACTTAGCGAAAATAGATACAACTATGAAATCATATACGATAACAATAAGAAATGCGGCTACGTAGTATGGGGATTCAACAAAGATAATTGTTATATAGTTGATGCCTCCCCGATTGAAGAGGGTTACGCCTTCGAGGCAATAATTGAAGATATTACATCCAAACTTTTAAAAATAAAAAATAGAATTGTCTTAGTCTCGGTTCCAGAAGATGATCCATTGCACAAAGCATTGATTGACAATAATTATTCTATATTCATAAAGCAGATAGAAATGGAAAGAATCATTCATTGATTTGTCAAATAAGCTCTATTTGGACAAATTCATCGATATTCAAATTGTTGTTTATAGATACGAAATAATAAGATTTATAATTTTCCTTAGTCTCTAATTTCAGGTAATGTTTGTCTCTTCCAAACTCGAGTGTAAAAATAAACTCATTTCCATTTTTTACGAGATCGTAAGATACTAACTTGTCACTAGTAGCTTGTAAGGTGTAGAAAACAAAAAATAGATACTTGTTTCCCCTTTTGTAGCTAATTTCAGTTTCTAACTGAGGAAGTTGATTATTGAACTTGTGGTATAGAATTCTCATTATCAATTTCTCTTTTAAAGGAATCAATATATGTCCTCCCTCCTGTAGATAGGTTAATCTACTTTTAACTAGAAAGTTATATAATTTTCACTCGATTATACCACATTTAAAAGGAATCAGTCAAATTTTCTGCCCCAGTTTTTAAGGTTCTTTTAATTATTAAAAGATATAATGAAAATATTACTATTTTCTCAGCGGTTAAGAACTGCTCCTTATAGGTGCGCTGCGGAGGAAAAGAAAAAACTTCCTTTCCTTATAGGTAGGCTGCGAAGCCTTACTATCCATTTTCCTTATGGGTGGGCTGCGGGGCGAAGGGGCGCAAACAAAGACTAAGCAAGACTTAAGAGAAAACCCTGCAGACAATTAACTCCCAAAGAGTTTAGTTGTAAAAGTAGTTACAGAGCAACATTAAAATTATCAAATCAGAGGAGGTCCATAATGAAAAAACTTTTAGTAGTACTCGGTGTTCTAATGGTTCTATCCGTATCAATATTCTCAGAGTCAGTGGCATATTTAACTTCACAGGACGGGCAGCAAGTATACGAATCTTATTTTTTGGAATTAGATCAATTGATGGGGGAGTATCATAATACATTATTAAATATGTTGAGTCAAAATCCCCAATACGACCAGTATTTTAACAAACCAATAGATCTAATAAGCATAACGGATGTATTAATGGAATACAAAGCCATGGAAAAGTTTTTAAACGACAATGGGATAACGTTAGATGCAACGAAAATTTCCCAAGAAACAGATCAAATGTACAATCAATACATGGGAAGCGAAAGCACTAAACAAATTTTCTTGCAGTTTTTTGAAAAAGAAGAATATTTTCGTGGTTTCGTTAGCAGCCTAGTGTACAGAAACGAGGTAATTAATGAATTAAGAAATTACTTTTCCAATTTCTCTGAAGAAGAGCTATCAACCTATGTTTCTGATAATTTTGAAAATCTGAAAAGTCAATATGATACGGTTAAAATTAGCAGGATCGTAACTACAGATGAAGGTACGGCCAATAACATTAAATCTGAAATATTGCAAAACAAGATCTCTTTCTCACAAGCAGCTTCAGAAAACTCTGTAGATACTCAAACTGCATCAGTTGGCGGCTTGGTGGGATGGGTTAAACGTGGAGATATTTCTGAAAATATATTTGAAGCTTCACTCTCTTCAACTCCCGGAGAAATAATCGGTCCATTAAGTTCTCCATTGGGATATCAAATAGTGCGAGTCGAAGGCAAAAAAATATATGAAACGCCGGATGAGTTATTAGTAGACGAAGATATAAAAAATCAATTAACTACCAGCTTCGTGGATTACCAGATTACTAATTGGTACGATCCATATATGTCTAATTATGATTTTGTAATTTCATACGAACCCTTGGCTATAGCATATGATATTTATAAAGCTCAATCTTTCGATGACTTAGCAAACGTTGAAAAGAAGTATCGTGACGATATATTGAGTGGTAATGGGTTACCTGAAGAATGGTATGTCTCTTATATTTTCATCGTTGAAAATTTACTACCTATGAAAATATCTCAAAAAAATGACCTTGAAAGTTATTTGAATATAGCTCAATCGTACCCCGAGTTTCTAGAATACAGCAACGATGAAATAAATAGTCAAATTGAACATTATACTCAACTTATGGACACGGCCGAATCAACAGATCTACGTAATGAAGCCTCCCAAAAAGAGAGTGCTTTAAGGGAACTACAATATTTGCAAGGTGCTTACGAGGTCTTCACACAGCCAGAAATTCAGAACAAATACGATGAATTAACAAACGATATAGAACAAATGAATGAAGCCCTGGAAAATTCTCTCGTAACCTTAAGAGAAATGAATCCAGATGCTATAGAGGTTATTGGAAAACTATACCAAACAAAACCCGATGATCCAAATGTAGCTTTTGACTATTATGCAACGGTTTATTCCTACATTTTAGATTATTATAATTCAACTGGAGATATTGAATCTGTAAGGCAAGATTTAGAGACAATAAAAGGTACCTTAAATTCATTAAACACAGAAGACCTTGATGAAGAGAGAGCAAATCAAAGGCAACAAATACTCGAAAATATAGACCAACTTTTAAATCAATAAAAACTTTAAGTTAAAGATAATCTGGTAAAGTTGAAATGCTTTACCAGATTTTTTTTGTTGGAGGGAAACATGAGTTCAATTAGAATCGTTAGAGCCTCTTTAATTGCGGCATTATATGTAGTTCTTTGTATAATCTTTCAACCTATCAGTTTCGGTCCTATACAGGTTCGAATTGCTGAAGCTTTTGTGGTTCTGACTTTTCTCGATCCTGCATTCATTCCCGGTATCTACGTAGGTGCTCTGTTGGCTAATATAATAGGAGGCTTGGGTGCTTGGGATATCTGGTTTGGAAGTCTATTGACCTTGATAGCGGGAATTATAACTTGGAAAATGCCAAACGAGTATTTAGCTCCTCTTCCTCCCATATTAATTAACGCCTTCGGAGTATCCGCTTATGTTGCGCCATTGTATGGAGTACCATATTTCTTTTCTGTACTTTGGGTAGGAGTTGGAGAAGCTGTTGCTACGTATATTATAGGGCTACCTATTTTAAAGATTTTCAAAAGAAATTTCTACAATTAGATTGTTAAATTTTGAGTTGGATCATAGTTTTCTAATGCTTCTTTGACTTTATCGTATAACGCTTTTACGTTTTTGAATTCTATCAGTGTGCTTTCTTCTTTATCTCTTTGTTTTAACTCAATTTTTCCTTCTTTTAAACGTTTGCCGATAATAATTTTTATCGGTACCCCTATTAGATCTATATCTTTGAACTTAAATCCAGCGGAGACTTCTCTATCGTCTATAATAACATCGATTCCTTCTTTTAAAAAGTAATCGTAGATCTCTTGGGATGTATTTACAATTGCTTCGTCGTTCATGGCAATGGGTATTATTGCCACTTCAAAAGGAGCGACGCTTTTGGGCCAGATTATCCCATTTTTGTCGTTTAATTGTTCAACTATTGCACCTAAGGTTCTCGATACCCCCCAGCCATAGCATCCCATTATGTAAGGTTTTTGTTCCCCATTTTCATCGGTGAAAACTGCGTTCATTTTTGAAGAGTATTTGTCTCCTAACTCAAAAATTTGACCAACTTCTATGCCTCTTGTTTTTTTAAGTGTGGAATTACAGCCTTGGGTTGGACATTTTTCTCCTTCTTTTACATATCTAATGTCTGCAAACAAATCTATTCGGAAATCTCGTTCGGGATTGGCGTTTATATAATGCCTTTTTTCCTCCATAGCCCCTATAACACCATTTTTTATGGATTTTACACTTAAATCTGCAACTATTTTGATGTTTTCAGGTATGTTCACTGGACCTATAAATCCAACGTTTACACCAAATTCTTTTAGAACGTCTTGCGGATCGGCTAGTTCCAGACTTTGATCTTGAAGAACGGACCTGATCTTGGCAAGGTTTATCTCATAGTCTCCTCTAATTAGTGCCATAACCCATCCTTTGCTGGATCTTAGCAGTATAGATTTTATCAACTTTTTTTCAGAAATGTTCAAGAATTTGGAGACTTCTTCGATGGTTTTGGCGTGTTGAGTATCAACTTTTTCCATTTCTTTGACAGCTTCGTTTTCATCTACTGAAAAATCTTCACCCGATCTTGCCTTTTCATCACTGGCAGCATAACCACATTTTTCACAGTAAAATATTTCTCCCTCGCCGTTTTGTGCCAATACATGAAATTCATGAGAAAAAGAACCACCAATTGCGCCGGTATCCGCTTCTACAACTACATATTTCAAACCTATCCTTTTTAAGATGTTTTCGTAGGCATCATAGAAATGTTGATAAGATTCATGCAATGAGTTGTAGTCGGTGTGAAAGGTATAGGCATCCTTCATGATAAACTCTCTTGCCCTTAACACCCCAAACCTTGGCCTTATTTCATCTCTAAACTTAGTAGCTATTTGGAAAAGGTTGATGGGGAACTGTTTGTACGACCTGAGCTCATTTTTCATCAAAAATGTGATAATTTCCTCATGTGTAGGACCTAAAGTAAACTCTCTATCGTGTCGATCCTTAAGTTTCATCAATTCTGGACCGTAATCTTCCCATCTTCCCGTCATTTTCCACAGCTCTGCTGGATGTATTATAGGTAGCATGATCTCTTGAGAACCTATCTTTTCCATTTCTTCTCTGACTATCTGTTCAATTTTTCTTATGACCTTCCATCCAAGAGGAAGATAACTGTAAACACCTGACGAAATCTTTCTTATAAACCCTCCTCTGATCAATAACTCGTAACTTTTTATGTCAGAATCAGATGGTGTTTCTTTTAAAGTAGGAGCATAAAGTTTGGAAAATCTCAAGATTATCCCTCCGATTTTTTAGCATATTTAATATTTTATACTTTACGAGAAATTATACCATAGAAATATTGTTAAGTTAAATTTTTATTGTAAGGAATATATTGAATCTTTTGGTATAATTAAATTAAGAAATAAAAAGATCCTTTTGAGTGCGTTCTACTACCCACTCATTTTTTAAAGAAAATAGTTGTTTATGCTTATATTGTATCATCAAATATCATAGAAGACAGTAATAATACATATTATACGAGGAGGTACAAACTATGAAATTTATTGTAACAATTGATCGGGATGAGGATGGCATGTTCGTAGTAGAATGTCCTTCTATCCCTGGATGTGTAAGTCAAGGAAAAACCGAACAAGAAGCGATTGAGAATATCAAAGATGCAATAAAGCAGTGCCTTGAGGTGCGAGCCGAAAGAGGTATGCCTCTCACCGTTAGTATGCGTGAAGTAGAGGTATCAGTTTAATGCAGAAACTTCCGCACATCTCCTGATAGCAGATAAAAGGCTGCGTTTCATTTCACCCAGAGTGCCAATAGTAGATTCTTTTATCCGCAAAACGTTTAGCGACTTTCTCTAAATATTTTCACAAAGGGGTAAAATGAAAGACACCAACAGAACGGCAAACATTCACAAAGACTAAACCGTCGAATATCATGAACCCAATTTTCCAAAGATAATCTCAATAAAACCAATAGAAATACCAGTAATAAACTCATCAAACCAAAACACGGATATATAAGAACTAAAAGAAATATTGAAGTAAGGGTAGTAGGTAGATTCTTGGGTTTTAAAATATATATCACTCCTATATTTTTATGTGGGGTGATATCTTTTTGATGATTTTATTAGCGCCCTTTCACCCCGCTGCTATTCATAGGGGAAGGAATGGTAAGGCTATGCCTTGTTTTTCTACCCTAAAAGAATAAACGAGAATACCAAAACAATTTTAATGTGATATAATATTTTAGGCTTCACAATTAGATATGGGAAAGAAGGTTGAACAGTTTTGGAGGTGCCATTAATGGATAAGTTTTACGTCACTACACCTATTTACTACGTTAACAGTGAACCACATATTGGTTCGGCATATACGACGATAGTTGCAGATATAGTAGCAAGATTTAGGAGAATGATGGGGTACGATGTTTTCTTTTTAACCGGCACGGATGAGCATGGACAAAAGGTGTTACAGGCAGCTAAAGAAAAGAATATACCTCCTCAGGAATATGTTGATTCGCTCTCTTCAAAATTTAAAAATTTATGGGATGAAATGGGGATTAGTTACGATCATTTTGTTAGAACAACAGATGATTATCATATAAAGACCGTGCAGATGTTTGTTGATAAGATGATGGAGAATGGAGATGTGTACAAAGGAAAGTACGCCGGTTGGTATTGCATACACGATGAATCCTTTTGGGATGAATCTGAGATAATCACTCAAGATGGTGTTAAACTCTGCCCTGAATGTAACAGAGAATTGAAATGGGTAGAGGAAGAGAATTACTTTTTTAAACTTTCTAAATATACCGAACCGTTGTTGAAGCATTATGAAAATAATCCGGATTTTGTGGAACCATCTTTTAGAAGAAATGAGATGCTACAAATTTTGAATAATGGATTAAAAGATCTTAGCATCACTAGAACTACGTTCAATTGGGGGATCCCTTTAAAGAGCGATCCTAAACATGTGGTGTATGTTTGGGTGGATGCGTTAATTAATTATATAAGTGCGATAGGCTATTCTGATGATCAACAAAAATTTAACAGGTACTGGCCCGCTGATTTACACCTTATTGGAAAAGAAATAAATAGGTTCCATTCGCTGATCTGGCCTGCTATGTTGATGTCAGTAGGATTGCCTTTGCCGAAGAAGGTATTCGCACATGGTTGGCTAACGGTTAATGGACAAAAGATTTCAAAATCCTTGGGCAACGCCGTTGATCCAAGGGTTCTCATGAACGCCTATGGCAGAGATGTTATAAGGTATTATTTGTTGAGGGATATTGCTTTTGGTAGAGATGGAGATTTTTCGGAAGAAAACTTAATTACTCGATACAACGCTGATTTGGTCAATGATCTAAGCAATTTAGTGCATAGAACACTTACGATGGTTGAAAAGTATTTTAACGGTGTCATACCAAAACCTGAAAGAAAGGATAAGGTGGACGAGGAACTCATAGAACTTTTAGAGAGTAAGAAAAACGCTTATTTGAATTTGATGGAGCGGTATCAGTTTACACAAGCACTTGAAAATCTATGGGAAATCATACGTTTTTCTAATAAATACATAGATTTAACAGAACCCTGGATCTTGGGGAATGATCCAAATAAGAAGGATAGGTTGTCCACCGTTTTATACAATCTGCTCGACGTTATTCGAATTATTTCTATTTTGATTTATCCAGTTATGCCTGACACTTCCGAAAAAATATTAAAAAAGATAGGTTATGGTTTGGAAGTTTTAAATCGAGAGAGCCTTGAAAAGGGCCTTTTACACAGTGGAGTTAAAGTTGTGAAAGGTGATCCCATATTTCAAAGAATCGACGTAAAAAGTTGGAAAAGAATAATTAAAACAGTAGATATCAGTAAGGAGGACGAAGTAATGTCAGAAAGTGAAAATGTTCAAAATATAGTAGAGATAGAAGATTTTAAAAAGATCGACTTAAGAGTTGCTAAAGTAGTAAAGGCAGAAAATATCGAAAAATCTAACAAACTACTGAGACTACATCTTGATTTAGGACAGATGGGTGAAAGACAAGTAATCGCAGGCATCAAAAACTTTTATTCACCTGAAGATTTAGTCGGTAAGAAGATAATAATCATCGCCAACCTAAAACCCGCCAAATTGATGGGGGAATTATCCGAAGGTATGCTTTTAGCCGCTAAAGATGGAAACGGTAATCTGAGTATACTCACAGTAGATAAAGATGTTGAAGCTGGTTCAAAGATTTCTTAATGGAGGTAATATCAAGAGATGGACGATAAAATATTTATCAAAGATTTTACTGAAGAATTAAAAACTTCTTACTTACTTTATTCTTTAAGTGTTATTGTAAGCAGGGCTATACCCGATGTTAGAGATGGGTTGAAACCTGTTCAGAGAAGAATACTTTACTCTATGAGCGAATTAGGGTTGAAACATAACTCTTCATTCAAAAAAAATGCCCGTATCGTTGGTGAGGTAATGGGTAAATATCACCCCCATGGAGATGCGGCTATTTATGATGCCTTAGTTAGAATGGGACAACCTTTTACTATGAGGTATCCGTTAGTTGAGGCACAAGGAAATTTTGGCTCGATAGACGGCGATCCTCCAGCGGCTATGAGGTATACAGAAGCACGTATGCCTGAACTGGGAGAGTATATGCTCAAGGATATCGAGAAAGAAACTGTAGATTTTAGAGAGAATTTCGATGGTTCTCTGAATGAGCCCGTTGTTTTACCCACAAGAGTGCCTAACCTTTTGATGAACGGAGCAAGTGGAATAGCTGTTGGAATGACCACCAACATTCCACCTCATAATTTAAATGAACTCGTAGGTGCATTAAAATTGTTAATAGAAAAACCCGACTCTGAAGTAGCGGATCTGTTGAAGTATATTAAAGGACCTGATTTTCCAACAGGTGGCCAAGTTGTTGACGGAGAAGGGTTGAAAAAACTTTATGAAACAGGTAGAGGAAAGATAACGATTCGAGGAAAGTACAGAATAGACGACGAAGGTAAAGGGACCGCTATCATTTTTGATGAGATCCCTTACAACGTTTCTAAGACCGATATCATCGAGCAAATTGTAAAATACGTGGTTAAGGCAAAAGAACAAAAGAAAGATGTTGGGATAAAAGACGTTAGAGATGAGAGCGATAAAGAAGGAATAAGACTAGTAATAGAGTTGAAAAGAAACGCTAACATAAAAAGATTGATCAACGAATTGTTCAAGCACACAAATCTTCAATCCTATTTTTACGTTCAAATGAATGTAATCGATAACGAAAAGCCCTCTTTGATGAATTTAAAGGGACTTTTACAGAGCTTCTTAGACCACAGGGTTAACGTCATAACAAGAAGAACCCAGTACGAGTTAGAGAAGGCAAGAAAGCGTGCACATATCGTCGAAGGTCTTATCAAAGCAGTTCAAGGTATCGATACAGTGGTAGAAATCATTAGAAACTCAGAAAATCCTCAGGAAGCTTTAAAAAATCTTCAAGAAACAATAGGCGTGAGTGAAGAACAGGCAAAAGCCATAGCAGATATGAGATTGATCAGCCTTTCAAAACTTGAAAGCACCAACTTAAATGAAGAGCTGAAAAACCTATACAAAGATATAGAAAACGCTGTGAATATTCTTCAGAACAAAGAAAAACTTATGGAAGTAATCAAAGAAGAGCTCGATGAAGTAGTGAATAAGTTTGGTGATAAAAGAAGAACGGAGATACTATACAACAAAGGGGATTTAGCCGAAGAGGTTGAAATGATTCAAGATGAAGATGTCGTAATAGTTTTAACCAAATGGGGTTACCTCAAAGCCATTCCTTCATCGGAGTACAAGGTTCAAGGAAGAGGCGGAAAAGGGGTAAAAGGATTAAAAATTTCTGAAGAAGATGATGTAAAAGAGGTCATATATACGAACAAATTATCCAAATTAATGCTCTTTAGTTCTGCTGGTAAAGCATATCAAATAAATGCCTACGAAATCGAAACCAGTTCGAAAAGCACAAAAGGCAAACATATCGCTAACTTCATCAGTTTAGATGAAGGAGAAGAGATAAAAAGTATCGTTTCCATATCTTTAGACGGAGATTACGACAAAGACATTCTCATTTTTACAAAACAAGGTAAGGTGAAGAGAACATCTTTGAGAGAATTCAGCAGTGCACGAGCTTCTGGTATTAGAGCCATCAATCTGGTTGATAACGACTCAGTTGTCGATGTAATATTGCTTGATGGAACGGATAGAGATTTGTTGGTTGTGACAAAGCTAGGTATGTCCTTAATGTTCAACTCTTCCCAGGTAAGAACGATGGGAAGAACAGCAATGGGTGTTAACTCAATAAAATTGCGTGAAGGCGATGAAGTGATCAACGTGGTGAAGGTCGATGAAGGCAAAAAACTGTTGTTGATCACAGAAAGAGGTTATGGAAAGAGAGTTTCGTTTCATTCTTATAAGCCACAAAATCGTGGAGGAATTGGGGTAAAAACGGTACGAGACATAACAAAAATAGGTCCGATAGTTTCAACTATGAGTGTTGAAGATGGGAGAGACATACTGATATTCACTAAAAAAGGTAAGGCTATAAGGGTAAATGTAAATAATATAAATGTTTTAGGAAGAATCACCCAAGGTGTTATAATTGTTAGACTGGATGAAGACGATTCAGTTGTAGGAGCGATTGAAGTTCAAGCTAATGATGAAAAGTAGTTTTATAATTATTAAGCATGGAAGGGGTAAATAAAATGGAGGAATTGACAAAAAGGCAGTCACAGGTTCTGGACTTCATAAAATCTTATATGGAAAAAAATGGATTTGCTCCAAGTATCAGAGATATTATGAAACATTTTAATTTTAAAAGTCCAAGAGCGGCACATAAGCATCTCATAATTTTGGAAAAAAAAGGTTATATCGAGCGTAAAAATGTATCACGCGGAATAAAGATGATGCCAAAATCGGGAGAAATTTTTGCCACAGAGACTTTGGCTCCTGTTTCAGGAAAGATAGCAGCAGGAGATGCCATAGAAGCTATACAAACAATTAGCGATTACATTCCCATACCCACTAACTTTTTCCCAAAAAATTACGAATATTTTTCACTCCGAGTTGAAGGAAACTCCATGATAGAAGCCCAAATCAAGAGCGGTGATTTTGTTATAATACGTAAACAAGATTACGCTATGGATGGAGACATAGTGGTTGCATTGATAGATGGAAATGAAGCAACACTTAAAAGGTACAAAAGGCTGAATGAAGACGAAGTGCTGCTTGTACCAGAAAATAAAAGTATGAAAGAGATAAAGGTCAAAGCTGATCGTTTAAAGATACAAGGAAAGATGGTAGGCTTAATAAGAGTGCTATAAAAGACCTCTTAAAAAGGGTGAGCTACAGATAGGAGCCTTACTATCCCTTCCTTACGGGTGAGTTGCTGAGTAATGGATAAAAATTCTTTTATCCCTACGGGTGAGTTGCTGGGTAATGGATAAAAATTCTTTTATCCTTAGGGGTGGGGAGCGGGGCGAAGGGGCGCTAAATACAAGAGTTACTAAAGACGACATTCTATAATCAAAAGGAGCGAATTTCCGTGATGAAAATTGCAATTGCCTCCGATCATGCCGGATATGAAATGAAAGAACAAATTAAGAATTATCTTTTAGAGAAGAAATTCGATATAATAGATTTGGGGACTAATTCCAATGCTAGTGTTGATTATCCTGATTATGCCAAAAAACTTGGTGAAAAAGTAACCAAAGGAGAAGTTGATTTCGGCATAGGTATCTGTGGTACTGGAATAGGAATGTCAATCGCAGTGAACAAAGTGAAAGGCGTACGAGGTGCATTATGCTTGTATCCATCGATGGCAGAATATGCCAGAAAACATAACGACGCCAACGTTTTGGTTTTAGCAGGTAGACTTATGGGCATTGATTTAGCCATCTGGACGGTAGTAAAATTTTTATCGACAGATTTTGAAGCTGGAAGACATAAAAGGCGTGTTGATAAAATAGACGAAATTAGCTAAAAAGGACGAAAAAAATGAAAAGTATCAGTTTCTCAAAGGGTATTGAAAAAGACATTAATATTAATATAAGCCATGGATATTACAAAGAATTTTCTAAAAGATACGCATCTAAATACGGAACGTTGATGGTAATTGATTCCAATTTGAAAAATCATTTAAATACAGGATCCGGTAACAATATCTTTTACGTAAAAGGCGGCAATGAAACCAAGTATTTCGATAAATATTTAGAACTGTGTAAGGTCATGGTAGAAGGTAGTTACAGCAATTTAGTGGTGATAGGTGGAGGTTCCTTGATAGATATGGCTGGCTACGTTTTTCATACTTTGGATTTTCCAAAAGGGACCTTCACAGTTATGCCAACAACACTGTCTTCTATGATATATTTACCCGTTTCGGGAGAATTCTATTTAGATATGAATTACACTAAGAATTTTTTGAAGGTGAGCGGTTATCCCGATCTAGTTTATATAGATCCGTATTTTTGCAAATTTTTAGATAAAAAAGATATGAAAAACCAGTTTTTCTTGGGATATATTTTAGGACTTTTGTTTGACAATAACTTTGCCAGCTTATCTTTAAAGTATTCTAAAAATTTCATCCGCTTAGATTTAGAGGATTATCTTTATTCTGCAGTTAAATTTGTTTTGTCCCTTTACTCTAACGATTTACCTTTTCCTGGGACCAAATTGATGAAATACATAGCAGATACCTCCGTGAAATCTGATTTTGTTCAAAATGAGAGTTTGTCTTTTGCGTTTCTTGTATATTTGAGTTTTAAATTTGGTTATATACATGAGAAAAGGTTTCAAAATATTTTTCAAAACATAAGAAGTTTCGTAGATTTGAAATCATCAAAAATCCAAAACATCAAGGCTAAAGTGAACAACGTACCTATAAAAGAAATATTACTCAAAGAGGACGGCTTTGTGGATTTGCTTTTGAATTTTGGAGAGCTAAAAGATCTCCTTTTAGAGTTTAAGTCTCTTTTGAGAGGTGTATGAATCATGAAAAAGAATAATCAGCGTTGGTTCACAGTTATTTTAATTCTTGTTTTTATTTTACCTTTGATAACCTTCGCGCTGACAACGTATACCATATATTTAAAAAGTCAGATGAACAATCTTAAGCTTAAAATTGAAGAGTTAGATACTAGTGAAACTGTTGCATCAAATGAAGTTGAATCAGCTTCCCAATCTGCTGTCTTAGAAGATTTAGTACTACCACAGATTGAGATTGGCAACACAATGGCAAGGGCCAGTTACAATATCCAAGAGATCGATTATCAAGTGTTGTTGGAAAATTCAGTGACGATGTTAAAACCATATAATAAAGGTGCCGTAAAAATTTTCTACGATCAGCGTGAGGTTTTTGAAGAGGCGTTGTACGCTTTAAACAATGATATACCTTACTTCATTTTTCAAAACGAGGATAAGTATTACTTGTATCGCTCGGATTATTCTTTAGAAGGGGAAGACAAAGAGCAGTACCTATTTTCTATTCAAATCTATTTATATACTACTCCAGCACCAGCTATGTTCCCAACAATGGCGTTAAGACAAGGGGGTATCCCCGCTTTTGTTTTCAACGGTAAGTTTCAACAGAGTAACGAAGATTATTGGGCCATACTCGTGGGTCTGTTTGACGATTATAACGAGGCACAAACATACCTGAAAAATATGGATGAAGACCTTGTTTTTGAGTTAACTGGGCTCAGTATAGCTGACAGATTCACTAAAGGTATCTACTTTAGTGGAGTAGAAACCCAGTGAGAAAAAAGCTTCTTTTCCCGGTATTAAGCATAATTGTAATCATTTTGCTCGGGATTTTAACGGTTGATCGATATCAAGTTGGAGAAGAAGGTAGTCTTAATTCTTATCAGGAAAATAAAATAGACCTTTTAACGGCGTCAGTTGAAGAGTTGATCGGATTACCTGGAATCGGACCCGCCAAGGCACAAGCGATCATAAATTATAGGCAAGAGAAAGGTTTTAGAGAAATAGAAGACATTATGAACGTTTCTGGTATAGGAGAAAAAACATTTTCAAATATTAAAGACTATATTTATCTTTCAGAGGTTATTTATGAAGTAGTGGATGATAAAGTAAATATAAACGAAGCATCCAGTGAAGAATTGGAAAGTTTGCCTGGAATAGGAGAAGTGTCTGCACAGAAAATCATCGAATATCGGGCTATTAAACGTATACGCTCTTTAGATGATCTAAAAAAGATAGGTATTCCATATTCTACGATAGAAAAAATGGAAGGGAAGATAGTATTTTGAAGATTTTCTTACACGTTTGTTGTGCGCCTGATCTAACGGTTTCTTATAGGAAACTAGTAGAACAAGGATACGAACCTATTGTGTTTTTTTACAACCCGAATATTTATCCCCTTCAAGAATATTCCAAAAGATTGAATGAAGTTAAGAAATTAAGCAATATTTGGGGATTTCAACTCTACGAAGGAGATTATGAACCTGATAAGTTTTTAGAAAGGATAAAGGGGAAGGAAGAAAGTCCCAAAAGATGTTATGAATGTATGAAGTTGAGGCTTGAAAAGACGAAAACCGAAGCTAAAAGATTGAATTTTTCTATCTATTCAACAACTCTTCTTGCTTCTCCTAGAAAGTCTCACAGCGATATTTTAGAAATAACAGACAATTTGGATAAAGAAGAAAGCCCGACTTTTAAGTATATAAACTTCAGATCCGATAATGGTGTTCATATGGCTGCACAAATATGTAAAACTTACAATATTTATCGTCAGAACTACTGTGGTTGTTCTTTTTCTTTGGATGAATCAAAAAGATACGAAGAGCAGTCTAAACAGAAAAATTACAAAAGTTTAGTTGAGATACTTGGAGAAGAATTAACCCAAAAATACTTTAAATATTACAAAAAAGACTTGCTTAGAATCCCACAAGATATTCCAGCAAAACTTCTAGAAAAAGTCGGATTGAAAATTTTGAAATATTTGAAACCTCAGATCATCCTAATAAAAAAGGAAATAGCCCAAGATTTTAACATCCTTACAAGTTCCAGATACAAGATTGGTAATTGGAAGGGAAAAGTGATATTATGGTGAAAGAGGGGTAGTCTAGATGGCTAAGTACGATCTGCGAATCTCTGAAGATGGAATGGTGGCATCTTTAAAATTAATAGATGATGGGCGACCACCTACTATTGGCGGAATAAAGGCTTTTCTAAAGGAAAAAGGTGTAGTAGTGGGGATAAAATCAGAAGTTATTGAAGAAATCGTCTCTGAACCCCAATTTGATAAGGAATACGTTATTGCTTATGGAATACCTGCAAAGGTTGGAAAGGATGCTAAGTTAATATTTCAGAAGAATATTGAAGAAAAGCTTAACACCACTGAAAATAGCTACGTTGACTTAAAAGAAAGTAGCCAGCTGATAATCGTAAAAAGAGGAGACATATTAGCAGAGATAATTCCTCCAACTAAAGGTGAACCTGGAAGAAGCGTACGTGGAGAAAAAATTGAAGGCATTCAGGGAAAAGAGTTAAAACTAAAGTTAGGCAACAATATTATAGTAAACAACAATAAAATAATTTCAAAGATAGATGGGAAATTCATCAGTAAAGAAACGTCAAATGGTGAGATAAGTTTAGATGTTTCAGACGAGCACAAAATAGATGGGAATATAGACTACTCTACTGGTAATGTTCGCTTTCCCGGAAAGTTAATCATCAACGGGGATGTTAAATCAGGTTTTCATGTTGAGGCTACTTCTTATTTAGAGATCAAAGGTGTAGTTGAATCTGCTACGATATTTTGTGAAGGGGAAGCCAAAATATTCGGAATAAAAGGTGCCGGAAAAAGTTCGATAAAGGTTAAAATCTTGAGGTGCAATTACATCGAAAACGCCAATATTGAAGCAGAAGAAGATGTAATAGTTAAAACAGCCATTGTCAATTCTAACATCAAAGCAGGGAAACATGTCATTGTTGAAGGTGGGGCTGGAAAGATTTCAGGGGGGTATATCTTAGCCACCAATCTTATAGAAGCGGAAATGTTGGGAAGTGAAATGGGTGTCAGAACCATCTGTGAAGTGGGAGTTTTACCTGACCTAAATGAAGAGTTAAATAAATTAGAACAAAAAATTACCCTCGATATGGAGAATCTTAGAAAACTTAATTCGATAATCAAAGGGATCCAAACTTTAAAAGAAAAAGGTAAAGTAGACCCAGTGAGGTTAGAATACTACAAGAAATCTTTCAGCACCTACAAAATGCTCTTATCAGAGGTAAAATCAGATAAAGAAAAGCTGGAAACGATTAGAAATCAAATTCAGTCATCTAAAGAATCTGCCTTTATCATTGCAAAAAAAGTGGTATATCCCGGAACTGAAATAATAATTCATAAGAAAAAATTTATGCCCACAAAGCCAATCACTAAGGTAGTGTTTAAATTGGAAGATGATGAGATAGTTCCACACGGTTATCAATCGGAAACAAATGTTTCAAGATAACAAACAAAACAACAAGGCGAAGGGGCGCTAAAAAATAATTAGGAGAATTGACACATGTATCGACTTCTTAAAAAAATATCATTTCTAATTCTTTCCATTTTTATTATAACTTTGAATATCTATGCCGGTAATTTAGATAGCTACGTTTATACTTTTGATTCTGATCAATTATTAGTTTCCTCCCAGAAGAATTTAAACGTTTTAGGTTTATATTTAAAATATTATGAAACAGGTAATGAAGAATACAAAACGGCTGCTAATCAAACCAGGCCTTATATACTTTCTTCTTTAAAACCTGATGATTCAGCTGCTCTGAATGTTCTTTCCGAATACTATCCTGGCAATGAAGAGCAAAGTATCAATAGGATTGAGATATTAACCAATAATTATCCCGACTCAGTGATTGTTAATGCCCTCAATGTTTTATTTAATTTCGAAGTGTGGCAAAAAACCAAAAATATGGAAACATTTAATGAAATTTTAAGTTCCATTGATATAATAGAGAAGGCAATCGGAGAGAATCCTTTTTCAGTTTATTACAAATCGCTTCTAACGTGGGAAGCGGCAAGCCTTCAAGAAAAAAAAAATATATTCAAAAATCTAGAAAAAGTTTATTTTTCTTATCCCTCAAACAGAAAAATTCAAGAATTGTTGATAGTTCAAGCTTTTGAATTAGGTAAGTTTGAAGACGTTAAACAACTATCAACAAACTATGTAAATCTCTCACAAAAAGACGAAAGGATCATGTTTTTAATAGCCCTTTCATATTACAATTTAAATGAAAAATTAGAATCAAGAAAAATCGTCGATTGGATTCTCCAAAATTCTAATAAAAAAGCCGTACTCTCGAAAAGTTATGAGCTTTTGGGCGATATTTCTGAAACGAACTCTCAGAAGATAAATTATTATAAAACCGCTATTGATCTTGATCCTGAAAATGCAGAGGCTTTAACTAAACTTGGAACAACTCTGTACGAAAGTGATAAAACCAACACGGATAATTTGACAATTTCAAGAATTTATTTAACCAAAGCACTCATGTACGATCCAGATAATTCTGAAATAAAACAAACTTTGAACACTATAGATAGGAAACTCACTACAAGAAATTTTTTGACCACGTTGTTACCGTTATTTATAGTAATTTCAGCGATATTCTATATAGTATTCAAATTTGGGAAGGAGAAAGAAATTGACAATGACCAATCAAGAAGACAGCCTCACGACAAATAAGGAATCTATCAAAGTACTAGATAAAGGCTTTGTTACCCTTGTTGATATAATGGGAGATGACAGATCTGCAGTTAGAGCCGCGAGAGTCTCGCATGGGAAAGATATATCTACCGATGAAAAAGACAGAAAACTCATAAACTACTTGATGGAACATGGCCATCTATCTCCATTTGAACATATCACTTTTACATTTCATGTAAAAGCCCCCATCTTTGTTGTTAGACAATGGTTTCGTCATAGGATAGGAATGTCTCCCAATGAAATCAGTAGAAGATACACATCGAAAAACGTCAACGAGTTTTATATCCCAGATCATATCAGGGTACAAGATACAAAAGACAAACAGAGTAGTAATGTATACTCCGATGAACAATTAAGAGAAGAGGCTCTTGAAATTATAGAAGAAGTTTACAAGAAAAGTTACGAGGCTTACGAAAAACTTATAAATATGGGTGTAGCTAGAGAAATGGCACGTATTATACTACCCGTAGGGGAATACACTGAGTTTTATTTAACTACGAATGTTCGGGCCCTGATGCATTTCTTGGATTTAAGGGCATCTTCACATGCACAATGGGAAATTCAACAGTACGCTAAGGCTTTGGCACAATTTTTTCAAAAAACTTGTCCGTGGAGTTATGAAGCATATTTGAAGCATCAGTACAAAGGGAATCTTTTAAAGTAGCTTCAATAGTGGGCTAGGGGACCGCAGGTCCCTTTCTAAGAAATGCGGGGAACGAGGTATAAGAGTGCAAAAATATGCTTTATAAATAAGCTTTTGATTTTAGATGGGTCACAGGGCGGAGCCCTCCCCACACCGGGTTAGGGGACCGCAGGTCCCTTTCTAAGAAAGGCAGGGAGCGTTTTGCAGCTTTGTGCAAAATGGTTTGTTTTGCAATGTTTTTAAATGAATTTGCCCTTGATTTGGGGTTATTAAGGGGAACCCCCTTAACGTTCAATGGCGCTATCAAACTACAAAAAATTAGGAGGTTTTAATATGAAAAAACATTTTCTACTATTTGCTATCTTTCTCATTGCAGGATTCGCGTTTTCGATAACCCTTTTAAACGACATTTCTTACAACGTAGACATATCTTATGCAGCAACGGATGTTGAAAGGGTACTAACAAATTATGGTATACAAGAAGGCACCTATGTGGGGGATATAGACATTAGATTGGCTATACAAGAAATACTAAAGTCAGGTTATTTTACCTCTGTTTCTTATAATTTGGACGAAAATGGGAATCTAGAACTCATATTTAAGCCCAACCCCATCGTAACAAATTATGAAGTTGAGATCTTAGGTGATGAATTGATAAACAAAGAAAATATTCGTTCTTCGATCAGTATAAACACCAATATCCCATTGAATCTAAATGATTTTCAAACCACCATGAAAAACATTCAAGATTTGTACATAAAAAACGGTTACCAATTCGTTGATATATACTCCAATCTAAAAATGACAGGGGATGAAATCACTTTAGAAGCAACGGAGATAAACAATAAAGAATATTCATCAGATACCTTGGTTTTCATTGTGAAGGAATATTCTCTCTGGGATTTAGAATTAAGGGGAGAATTAGCCCAACTGGATAAAGAAAACATAAAGGAAAGAATCGGTTTTGATTTTAGAAAAGATTGGAATAGCAAATTCTTCTTATTTAGGCCCAACGCCAAAGAAACCTATCCAAGTTTTCAAAAGGTTCAAAATATATTGAACTCGTTAAATCAAATACCGTTTTTTTCTGCTGACACGAATTTGCGTTTTGAAGTAACCGAAGTAGAAGAAAACGAAGGTGGAGAATTATTACTTGTTTTAGAAGGCAATTTAAGAAAAATTGTTCCTGAAGATCCAGTAATAATAAACAAAATATCTTTTATTGGAAACGAAAGTTTAGAAGAGTTTAGATTGAATGAGGTTGTGAATGAATTCGTTCCGTTAGGAAACCCTGTGAGTAATTTAGACCTTCTATACGCTTACGACAATCTTCAAAAGGTTTATTACGACAACGGATACATTTACACATTAATTACTCCTAAATACCAAGATAATGAATTAATATTCGAAATAACGGAACCAAAGGTTGGAGACGTTGAAATAACTCAGGAAGCGACCGCTAAAACTAAACCATACATAGTTGAATCTCTAGTGAAGATAAAACCAGGCGAAGTTTTTAACCAGCAAAAATTACAAGACACGTACACATCCTTCATGGGAACAGGATTTTTTAAAGACATTAAAATACAGCCCATACAGCAAGCGGAAGATGTAATAGGTTTTAAGATAACCCCTATAGAAAGTGGAAAACTTGGAAAATTAATGGGAGGTGTCACCTGGACCTTACCAGAAGACCAAGAATGGTATCAAGGTTTTACAGGGGAGCTTGAGGTTCAATTTTTAAATCCTTTTGGATACGGACAAACATTCTCTCTTAACTCAGCTTTAAATCCTATGAGAAATTACTATTCTGTCGGATTCGATTACGATGTTATTAAGTTAGCTGGTAGTAACCTTGATTTAGGTGCTGGCATACATTATACGGTAAGTGAAGCTGGAGAGTATTATTCGAATATCGGAGGAGATGCAACGAACTATCTGTCGTTATCTGTTGCTCCAAGATACAGTATACAAGACTTTTCTTATATAACAAGTTCTTTTACCTACAATAACTACAAATTAGTGGATGAAAGCAATCTTAATGTACTTTCTGGATCAGCCGGATATTTATACAACAGCTTAGACAGCCCTTATAGGCCACATAATGGTCAATATTTCCAAATCAATGGTATAGGAGGGGTTGAAACAAGTAATACCGATAATTACTATATCGGTGCCACCACTGAAGGTAAACTATTTTACAGTTTTTATAAATTCACACTGGGAAGTAGGCTAAAATTAGGTACCGTGTATAATTCCAACAGCAATTCTAACCTTAATTATCAATTCAATGTTGGAGGAATGTACTCTGTAAGAACTTCTGATTTTTACGAACAAGAAGGGGAAAATTTACTTTTATTCAACACCGAGTTGGCTTACGAGCTTGCCACAGGTCAAGTTCCATTGGATCTCATTGCCTATTTTGATTACGGTAGCGCTCAAGATGATGTTAGTAAACTTTTTGATGATAGCATCCTGTCCTTTGGTGGTGGATTAAGGTTCACAGTTCCTTTATTAGGACAAATAGGCTTTGGATATGGATGGGATGAGGCTTTAAACGGAAAGGTTTGGTTTGGTTTCGGTCAAACATTTTAAACTAACGTTCTTTTAAGGGGAATCTCTAGTTGGACGAAATTTCTAATATTTTAGTAAAGTTCAAAAAAAACTGGAAGAAGTATGTTTTTCAAAGTTTATTGGCTACCATCACGATCTTTTTCATACTATTGATTTTAAATGTTCAAGACAGGCCTATAATAGTTAGTTCTTTAGGGGCATCGACTTTTATAGTTTTTGCGATGCCAAAAAGTATGGTTGCTAAGGCTAGAAACTTGGTGGGTGGGCATGCGGTAGGATTTATATGCGGAAGTATTTTTTCTTTTTTGCTTAACGGTAATTTTGTATTCTCTAATTTATCGTACGCCCTCGCCGTAGGCCTCTCAATATTTCTTATGGTTGTCATAGATACAGAACATCCACCAGCGGCCGGAACAGCACTGAGCTTGAGTATAACAGGGTTTAGCTTAAATGCCTTTCTGTCAGTTTTTATCAGTGTGGCGATCTTGGCGGTTGCCCATCACTTTCTAAAACCTTATATGATAGATTTAATTTGACAAAAAACATAGGGCCTTTGAAATCAGACCCTATGTTTTTTTCTTAATCAATTTTTATCGAAGGCATCCCTTTTGTATCTAACAATTATTCATTGAATTCTATGAGACCTAAATCTCCATCTTTTCTTTCGTAAAGCACGCTGATAGCATCATTTTCTGGATTTCTGAAAACGAAAAATGAATGACCCAAAAGTTGCATTTGTAACATTGCCTCTTCAACGTTCATAAGAGTTAGATCAAAATTTTTTGTTCTCACGATTTTGGGAGCATCGGGTTTTTCTTCACTCTCTGCTTCACTTTCTTCAGCTAAATCAAGATTTTTAACGTCAGGATTTTGAAGATTTTGTTCTATTTCCATTCGCACCTTTTTTTCAGCTCTGCTTTGTTCTTGTAAACGATTTTTTAGCTTTCTTATTTTTCTTTCCAAAGAATCTGTTACCTTATCAATAGCTTCATAAAGATCGTTGCTTCTTTCTTCTACTTTTATGATCTTGCTTAAAGGTTTAATGTGGGTAGTTATTTCTACTTTGTATATACCCCTTTCTTTTGTGATTCTGACATCAGAGGGAGAGACGATATCGGAATGTTTTTTGAGCAGATGGTCTGGTTTACTCATCCTTTTTTCGATATAATTCTCTAAAGCTTCGGTAAGTTCTACTTCCTTTGTATAAACTTTATACTCCATCTAAATCACCTCCAGATTTGAATAGTTGCTATACTTATATTTCTATATTTTGGGGATAAACGTGAAATAATTGTTTTTATAAGAAAACTTATACTAATGTGGTGGGAGGGTTAACATAAATTTTGATGTCTCTAAAATGTGTTTTAAGCGATGAGAATAAAAACTCATGATTTTTCTTTTTACTTTTTATAATGATTTGATACCTATAATTTCCTCTTAATTTGGAAATGATGGGTACAACTGGTCCTAATATTTCAAAATCATCCTGATTTTCAATTTTACCCAACTCTTCGACGATTTCATTTGCTTTAGCTTTTGCTTTATCAGCAGAAGGGTGGTTCACTAAAATCAAAAACAAGGTTACAAATGGAGGATAACCGTATATTTTTCTTTGTTCGAGATCATTCTCGGCAATCAGGTCAAAATTATGATCAATTAAAGATTTATAAATATTATTTTCTGGTTCAAAACTTTGAATGATGACTTTGCCTTTTTCTTTCCTGCCAGATCTCCCGGCAACCTGCATGAGCAAAGAGGCTGTACTTTCTTGGGCGTTGTAGTCGGGGAAGTTGATATATCTATCAGCGTCAAGAATAACTACTAAATCTAGATCTTGAATATCCAAACCTTTAGTGATCATCTTAGTCCCGACAACGATCTTTTTCCCAGGTTCTTTCATGAAATTGAAAGTGTTTCTTAAATCTTTGAATGTTTTTATAACCGTTCTATCAACCCTTACCAGAGGTTGTGAAGGGAACAACTTAGCCAATTCAGTCATAACCCGTTCCGTACCGAAACCTCTGGTTTGCAGCTTAAAGCCTCCACATTTTGGGCAAAAATTTGGTAATTCACTTTCCTTTCCACAGTAATGGCATCTTAATTTTCTTTCTTTTTTATGAAAGGTTAATGAAACATCACACTCATCACATTTAAATATATATCCACAATCACTGCAAATTACATAATTGGCATATCCTCTTGTTGGTGTAAAAACAATTACTTTTTTGTTTTTTTTCAAAGAAACTTCTATATTTTCTACTACCTTTTTGCTGAATATCCAGTTGTATTTTTCATCTTTTTTCATATCAACTAACTGTACTTCAGGCATTTCGGTAAAATATCTTGTTTTTATTTTTTCAAGATAAAAGGAGCCCGTTTTTACTTTGTGTAGATCAACAACCCGTGGGGTAGCTGATGAAAGTATCAGTTGAATATCTTCTAAATCTTTTCTAAAACAAGCTGTATCTATTGCATCGTAACTAACGTTTTCTATCTGATAGTAAGATTGATCATGTTCTTCGTCGATTATAATCATTTTTAAATCTTTCATGGGTATGAAAATGGCGCTTCTTGTTCCTATGACTAAATCTAATTCACCATTCACGGCTTTATACCAAGTTTGCACTCTTTCACTACTTGTAAGTCCAGAATGGTAAAAAGCTGCATTGTAATTAGCGAATCGTTTTTTTAACCTGTTCATTAGTTCTGAGGTTAAAGAAATCTCCGGAACCAAAAGAAGTACTTTCCCACCACTTTCCAAAATAGGTCTTGCCACCTCGAAAAATACTTCGGTTTTACCGCTCCCTGTAACCCCATACAATAAATGTGGTTTATCAGGATTTAGCTGTATTGCCTTAACTGCTTGTCTCTGTTCATCATTTAAAGAAACTTCTGTATTTTCTTGGCAAGCCGTTGTACTTTCTGATAATTCTATTATACCTTTTTTCCTTAAGGTGTTCAAAACGGTGGAACCTTTTTTCACAATACCTTGTGAGTACAGATCGCTTTCTAAGGTTTCACCGTTTATGGAAAGATAATTTATTACCTCTCTGGCAGATTTTGATACATTGAACTTCCACGTCTCTTTTAAGTCCATTTTTAGACTAACAAACTTATCTATTTTCTTTGTAAATTCTTTTCTATATAGTTCTATCTCAATTAAATTCGAATCCAAATATTCTCTTAACTGCTTGTTGGCTTTTGAAGCATTATCAAAAGATTTTAAAAACTGCTTGTAAAAAATAGGTTTTTGAATAGGAGCTAAAGAACTTTTAGGTATAATTCTCAGTTTATAAATATCCGAAGAAAGAGGAGGAAAAAACAATCTTGCAACCTCCCCAATAGGAGCCATAAATTTTGAGCTTACTTTTTCCATAAGTTTGATGTGATTCTCATTTAATAAACTTTTATTATCCAATGGAAATGCGATCTCTTTTATTTTGCTAAATTCGGTGCTTTCAGCTTCTTTGTAAATTAAGCCAGAAAGGAACTTACCTCTTAAATCAATAATAACCCTTTGACCTATCTCTAATTTTTTATCGCTTTTGTAGGTAAACCCATTAAAAACCATTTGCCCTATGGGGATTACTTCATAATAATACATCTAAATCCTCCAATTTCACTCGCTAACAAGTACAAGAAAACTTTTACCTGGCATTTTTTCTATGGTATTAAAGCTTTCTCCAGTTAAGATATCTCTGTAACTTCCGTTCAAATCATACTCAATTTCAATTTGTGAATCTTTAGAATTTAGTGCAATTATGACATTCTCTGATTGATAGCGCCTTTCATAAATTAGAACACTTTCATCGGCATACAATACCGTATAATCACCTTTTCTTAAGGCATTACTTTCTTTTCTTAATTCAGCTAACTGGGAGTACAATTCTAAAATTTCCATATTCCACTTACTATCATCCCAATAAAATGGAACCCTGCAAAATGGATCTGTGGTCCCCGTCATACCTATTTCATCACCGTAATATATTAGAGGAGATCCTATAAACGTCATTTGAAGAACAACAGCTAATTTCATTCGTTGTGTATCTTCACCGAGGGCCGTTAGTATTCTTTCAGTATCATGTGAACCTAAAAGGTTCCATAACCCATGCAACACTTGTGGTGGATATTTGTCTATGTATGCGTTAGTGGTATTAATAAAGTTAATAGCCCTTCCACCTTTGGCATATGCAATAGCCGCATCTCTGAAAATGTAATTCATAACCGAGTCGAAACTTGGATCTTCAAAATAAGAAGTGGCATCTCTCCAAAATTCTCCCACAACTAAGGCTTCTTGGTCTATGCTTTTAATATTCTCGTAAAGAGCTGACCAATAAGTTTCAGGGAGTTGATCGACCGCATCCATTCTCCATCCATCTATCCCAAAACTCATCCATTTACCAATTACCTGATTTATGTATGCCCTTACTTCGGGATTTTCATTGTTTAATTGAGGGAGATCAGCGTATCCATGCCAACCTTCGTAACTTTCTGTGGATTTTTTGATAGGAAACGATTTGATATAATACCAATCCAAATAATTGGATTTTTCTTGTTTGAGAAAGTTTTCTTTCATGGCGAAGAATTCAGTTCCAGTATGATTGAATACACCATCTAAGATTACTTTGATATCTGATTCATGTAACGCCTCTATCATATTAGAAAAGACCTCTTCGTTACCGAAAGAATCATCAATTTTTAAATAATCAGTTGTATCGTATTTATGGGGAGTTTGAGCTTCAAAAATGGGGTTGAAGTAGATCGCTTCCACCCCAATGTATTCTAAGTGGTCAATTGAATCAATGACCCCCTGAAGATCTCCACCATAAAAACCAAAAGAAAGAGAATTTCTGTTGTGAGGGCCGTTCCAACTATAGGTCCCTTGCGGATCGTTGGAAGTATCACCATTTCTGAATCTATCAGGAAATATTTGATAATAGATCCTTCCTTTTGACCATTCTGGTATATCAAAATAAGAAATTATAGGATGATTAAAGTCGAACTCAAAAAACTCTTCTGTTCCGTTGAAACCGTATATTATTTCTTCGCTATCGTGGATCAAAAATCTATACTTTAAAACTTCAGCTTCGGTAAATACGTGAAACCTATAAAGGATGGTATTATTGAACTCTATTACAGATTTTTGTATAGAAGATGCGTTAGCTTGTAGTTCAACGTCTTCAATATCATTTTTTTCGAATTCTATTGAAAGATATATTTCACCCTTTTGGACCGGATTTATATATCTTCTTTCGTTATCGAAATAAACCTTTTTAATTGAGCCGTCTCCAACTTTTGGAAAAACAAATGATTCTTGAACGGTGCGTACATTGAAGATTTCACCGTTATAGGCTTGTACATCCTCGTTTGAAAAATCTATCGTTCTTTTTCCATCTACGATGAATTTATACAGGTATTCGCCAGGTTCTAAATCAACATTGTAACGCCATAGTCCCGTGAAGCTTTTCTCCATGACGATAGGTTCAAAGTTGTTAAAACTGGCAACTAAATAAATAGAAGTTGCTTCTTTCGAATATAAAAACGTAGTGCTAACAGAAAAAGAAACTACAGCAAAAGTAAGTATCATGACAACGAATAATACTTTCTTCATGAAAGTAACCCCCCTATCAATGAAAAAAGTTTACTGATTCGAGACAGTGATCTAATACCTCATTAACTAACGGCTTCTACTTTTTCTATTACCGTCTTTGCCAAGTTAACGTAGACATTAGTTACTTCTGGAGTTCCGAAATAAGCAACAGGTTTACCTGCATCCATGTTTTCTCTGACAGTTGAATCCAAAGGAATTTGTGCAAGTAATTCCAAATTGTATTTTTCTGCTAAAGATTTTCCACCATTTTCACCAAAAATGAAATGTTTAGTCTTACAATTTGGACAGATAAAATAAGACATATTTTCAACTATCCCGATAACTTGCTTATCCATTTTTTTTACAAAATTAATAGCCCTTTCCACGTCGTCTTGTGAAACGGTAGAAGGTGAAGTTACGATCAAAGCACCCTTAATCTTTTCCACATTTTGGAAAACCGTCAGAGGTTCGTCTCCTGTACCTGGAGGTGCATCAATAATTAGATAATCCAATTTACCCCAAGCAACATCACCAATAAATTGCATTATAGCACCTGTTTTTAAAGGACCTCTCCAGATAACAGCATCATTATCGTTATCTAAGAATTGGGAAATAGAAATAACTTTTATTCCGTGTACTTCAGGGGGTAGTATTTCTCCTCCCAAAGCAGATACTTTAGCTTCCCTTCCTCCCAACATTCTTACTACATCGGGACCATGTAAATCAACATCCAAAAGGCCTACTTTCCTACCTTCTAGAGCCAAAGCTACCGCTAAATTCACCGCAACGGTAGTTTTTCCAACTCCTCCTTTACCGCTCATAACCATAATAACGTTGTCTATATTTTCAAGTTTTTGAGAGATTTTCTCTTTTCGTTCCTTTAAGTTAGCCATTTTATTCCTCCTAAAAATTATTGTATTTAAATTCACTCAACAATCTTTACTTCGTAGGTCATTTCTGTGGAACCTCTAAATGTAGCGGTTGCTCCACAATATTTTTCTTGTGAAAGTTGAGCAGCTCTTTGTAATCTATCCATAGGTAGATCTTTCCCCTTAAATTCGAAAATTATATGAATCTTCGTGTATTTTTTGGGATGCTCCTCACTTCTTTCTGTTAATATTCTCAAATTCAATGCATCGTACTTTACTTTCATTTTGTCCAAAATCGTTACCACATCTATCCCTGTACACCCACCTAAACCAGCGATTAAATACTCCATGGGTTTTGCACCTGAGTCATAGCCAAGGAACTCTGGATCTGTGTCCACATGAATATCATGACCAGAAGGTGTTTTCATGTAAAAATGACTACCGTATGTGTTTTGCAATAGAAATTCTGTCAATGTTAAAACCTCCATTTTAGTTTTATAGCGCCCCTTCGCCCCGCAGCCCACCCATTATAAGGAAAGGGGAATCAGTGTTTCACCCTGCTCCTCACCTATATACTGAATTTAATTCTTCTTAGTATTAAATTATATCATGAAAAAGTAAGTTATAAGTTGAAATTAAGTTTCTATAGGTTATAATTTTGCCATGAAATGTCGTGGAATTTTGAATTTTTTTGCTACCCATTTATTTTACAGTATTTGATAGTAAAACATATTGACGGCTGTATAATAAAAATGGTTGATGAGATACTTGACAAAAGGGATAAAAAAAGATATCACTCCTCATAGAACAAAAA
>NZ_JBSVZD010000016.1:0-47098 GCF_054051725.1 Petrotoga sp. DB-2
TTTTTGTTCTATGAGGAGTGATATCTTTTTTTATCCCTTTTGTCAAGTATCTCATCAACCATTTTTATTATACAGCCTACCTCATCGACCATTTTATTTGTATATTCTATTTTTTATAAATTTTAAAAAATTATATTATAATTAGATGAGCATTAAAAAACCAAAGGAGTGATTTTCCGATGACAATTAAAGGATTTAGAAAATTGTTTGTATTCATATTTTGTCTGTCGATTTCTTTAACGATTTTTTCTTCTTTTGTTTATACACCACCTAAAGATCTTTATCAGGTAGAAACAGAGAATTACAGGTTTGTTTTTGAGAAAGATCTTTATTATTTTTACGAAGAACTCGCCGATACCGCTGAAGAGTTATATACAAAGTACACTTATTTTTACGGTTCAAATCCTGGCAAAATCACGGTTTATATTTTAGACGATGTTGATTTTACAAACTCTTTTGCTTCCACAGGCACAAATGTGATAAGGCTTTACGTTAATCCTCCAGAAGATTTTTTGGCACTAGGGGGAAACGTAGAAGATTGGGGTAAATTTGTTTTTTCTCATGAGTTGAATCATATTTTTTATGGGAATGATGTTAGAGATCCTTTTATATATTGGATTCCTAGTAAATTGATAAAAAATACGCTTAACATGTATCATCAGCCAAGCTATTTGCATGAAGGTCTCTCTATTTACATGGAAAGTAAAGAGTTTGGAGGAAGATTTGAAGATGATCTTTTCAATATGTATCTAAGATCTGAGATACTGAGTAACAACTTCCCGAGATATTATTTAGGTTCGGGTTCTTTAGTCGATATATGGAGCCCTGCTGGTTTTAACTATATGTATGGAGCAATTCTGGTGAAAGAAATAGTTAATAATTATGGAGAGGGCGCATTGAGACAGATAATAAGGGTCTTAAATACCAACGTTTTTAGCAATTTAGATGAAGCGTTTTATTGGGTAACAAGGGATAGTTGGACCAGATTTTTGATAGATATTAAGCAAGAATATCTTAATGAATACGATCGATTAAATGAAAAAGGTTACAAATTATCTTATTTAAAAATTGATGACACTTATCAAGATACGGGGAATCTTAGAACTGATGGTGTTTCTCTTTATGGATATTTGGTTATGCCCGATCAACCAAAGGGTATATACAGAAATGACGAGTTAGTCAAAAAGGGAGTAAGTTCATTCGATGTAAATTCAAGAGGAGATCTTTTGTACTTAGTGACTACCTACAACATGGGATATTACACAAATAAGTTGTATTATGATTGTAATTGCCCCAACGGTGAAAGGCTAATAGATGAAAGGGTTAAAGCTTTTGGTTTTGTGGGAAACGATAAGATAGCTTATTCAAAACTAGATAAAGGCTTGACCGCTTTGTATTTGTACGATTTAAAGGCTAACGAAGCAAAAAAGTTAATAGATTTTGGTAAGTATGTTTTTAACGATATTGTAGGAAAAGAAGATGTAATATATTTTTCCGCTAATTACAAGAACCAAACGGATATCTATTCATATGATTTATCATCAGAAAATATTTATCAAATTACCGATGATGAAGTTAAAGAACTCGGGTTATTTATTGATAATGATTTTATATATTATTCTGCTAATTACGAAGATGGGATTTACAATATTTATAGATTAAACACAAGCAACAAAACAGTTGAACGTTTGACAAATTACTTAAGTGGTGGTTTTGAACCAGTAGTTTTAAACGATAAATTGTACCATTTAGTTTACGATCATGAGGGATACCATTTGAGTTATTTAGATTTAGAAAATGCAGTTAAAGAAAGTTTTGTTTTACAAGGCGAATTTACACAAGTTGAGTTTGAGAGTTATGAAATATATTATCCTGAAGATGTTGAAGTAAAAGAATATACATTTGAAAACCCTTATATAGTGCCATTTCCAATTTTAGCCGTTGATACAGAAGAAAATATTTTATACGGAGCGGGTACATTTTTTATCAGCGAGGCTATGAACTACATGGGGTTTGTAGATGCGTACTCAGATGGTAACGAAATTTACGGGGATTTATCTTTGGCCTTTGATTATTATACGACTAACAGTGTTACTCTGAGTTTGGACGAAGAAGATGTTTCGACAAGTTTCTATATTTCTAATAATTATCTTTGGTATTTAGGAAATACGATAAACACATTTGTGGGAGGTGGAGGTTCCTTTAAAAACACAACTTTTGAAAAGTATGCCTTAGATTCTGTTTTCCAAATAGGTCCCTACTCTGTTAACAATTACGATATTTATGAAGTGGGGTTAGGAATCACGTATGATTCAAGTTCTGGTATAAACGCAAATTTAGATAAACCTTTTGTTCTGCTTGATACGAAGATAAATCCTTACATTGGGTATGAGAATGAATCTATATACGCCGGAAGTAAGGTAGAAAAGACATTATGGAGACCATATATCTCTTTTGAATCTGGGAAGTATAGATTCGATGGAATAAAGGCAGGAGGAGATATCAAGTATGATTTTGGACAAGAAAAATTTGATTATCTTGCTTACATTCAATTTGATCTGAGTATCTTTTATTGGTTGAATGTACCATTGCAGATAAACAGCGATATGTTCAAACCAAAATAAATAAGTTAATTATTTTTTCCTTTTCCAAAATTTTTTTAGTATTTCTCTGTTTACAATGAACATAACAGCTGTAAACAACCAGGTAAAACCCAAAGACATAGACATCGTCAAACTAAATTCTTTTAAAAGTTCTCCTCTAGAAAATTGAAAACTCAAGAAAGAAAGCGTTGTCGTAGAAAGTGAAAAGGTTATAGATTTTAAGATATTCCAAAAGTTTGTTTTGTTATTACTGAACGTATGGTATATATGGAGAAATCCATCTATACCTATACCAAAGATTAAGGGAAAAGTTAGAACGGTTACGAAAGTAGCCCTTATACCTATTAAATACGACACTCCAAAAGTAGCTAATACAGAAATTATAAGGCTAAACATAGCTTCTGATGGTTGAACAACATTTTTTCTAACAATAGCAGTTATACCCCATATGGAGATGAAAGATAGGAATAATGGTATATAAAATCTTTGTCTAATCATCTCCATTATTTTATATGTTGCTTTTGGTAAGCCTAGAATGTTTTCTCCCTTTTCCCCCAAGGCATCAAAGAAAATTTTTATTCCGTTGTTACTCCAAAGGCTGAATTTGGGAGTGACCTCTAAAAGAAGATATTTTTGGCCATCCTTCTCTATTAAAAAATTACCCCTGAGATCCTCAGGGAAAATATCCATTATATTCAAAGTAAAATGGTAAAGGTCTGAAGAGCGTGCTGCTGCATCTATCAGTTTTAGACTGTCAGAATATAAATTATATTTTTTTAAAATGGATATTATTATTGGATTATTAATAACTTGAGATAAACCTTCAAGTTGCGTTTTTATCTTAGAAAATTCTCCAAGATTTTCTTGAATTATGTCTGGCAAACTGTTGACAGATTCCACAACCCCCGTATCTAATAATTCTTTTTTGACTGTTTCAATATCTTCGTCAACTCTCATTAGATATTGCAATGTATCAAAAGAAATATTTCCAAAGTGTTTTAAAATTTGTTCTCCAACCTTCACAGATTCTGAATTGGAAGAGATTAACCCTGGAGGCGTATACGAAAAATTAGTGTAATTAATTAAACCCACAACGCTGAAGATCGAAACCGCTGGAACCACTATGATAAAAATCTTTTTTGAGTTTTTTGATATAAAGTGAGGGAATTTTTTAAAGGCGTTGTCTATTTTGGCCGTAAAAGGAGAAATTTTTATGTTTACTTTTAAAGCGTAAATTAATGTTGGGACAAAAAAAATCATTATACAGAAAAAAACCAACAAGCCCAATGAGCTAACGATTGCTAACTCGTTAAAAGCTGGTAATCCCATGAAAAAAAGCGTTAAGAAAACTATGATAGTAGTTATCATTCCAAAGAAGAGAGGAAAAAGAATTCCTTTGTAAGTAGAAGCTAATGCGGTAGTGAAGTTACCATCATCCTCAATTTCTTTTGAAAATCTAGTCATCACATGAATCCCATAGGCTATTCCCAAGCCTAAAGTTATCGCCATGACAAAAGAAGTTACAATATTCAATTCTCCGAAAGTTAACGTAATGAGTCCCATCGTTAAAAGTGTAGATACTATCAAACCTAAAAGTACTATTATAGAAGAAGTAAAATTACCAAATGCAAAAGCGAATAAAATAGTTATGAATATTATGGATAAGGTTGTGGTTAATCTAAAATCTTCCATAACCGTACGATTAGATTCATATTCCGTGACGTAAGAATTAGTCAAACCCGTTTTTATATTGAAAGTTTTTTCAATCTCTGTCAGAATTGAATCCACTTTTGGAACAATGTAGTTTACATAATCTAAATCAGAGGAAGGTTTGTTGAAAGTGAGTCCCATAATCATAACTTTTCCATCAGGTGATAAAGTGTAGTAGGAACTAATTAAATCGGTATTTTCACCAGTTTGGAGAATATTTTCTAAACCATAAATATCTTCCAAAAAGCTATCCATTTTTTCAAATAATTCAAAATCATACGTGAAATTTCCATTTAACAAACTGCCAAAACTTTGTAAATTCTCATACATTGTGTATATTAAATCCGTTTGGCTTAAGTTTATGATGCCGTATGAAAAAAGGAATGATAGATCCGTTTGTACAAAACTCAAAAAAGTAGGTTCATTTTGCATCAAATCGTGAAAAGTTTCGGCAATTTGTGAAGGCTGAGCATTATCGTTGAGAAAAAATGCAGCAACCATAACATCAGATCCTTCGAGAAACGCTTGCTCTTCAAGAAGTTCAACAACAATCTCTGAGTCTTGAGGTAGTATTTTCAACAAATCTGAGTTTACCTTCAATTTCGTAGAAAAAAAGCCAAGGATAATTGTAAACACTAAAACTACCGCTATTATGTAATAAGCATTTCGGGTGATAAAATTTGCAAGTTCTAAAAAGAAGTCCTTTTTTTCTCTCACAATAACCACCATACTAGGAAAAGGTCAAAAACAATACCTATTATCACCGAATAATAATTCTTCTTTTTTAAGTCTATATAAAATCTTAAGATAATTACCCATAAAACAGAGAAATAGAGAAAAGGCTTTCCTAATAAACCTAATATAACAGGGGAAACGGAAGAAATGTATGCATATAGTAAATTAGAATCAGAACAGAAAAGCATTCTTATACCTGAACTTAAATAAGAAAAAAGTAGGATAAAAATAAGAAGTTTAAGTTTGGAAACGTCAAAACGTCCCACTTCAAGTAACTGCATATTTCTCAAAAATACCGGAGAGAAAATGTAAAATAGGATTATGAGAAGTGGGATAAAAAAGGATTTTTTTGTGACGTTGAAAATATTTTTTGGGTTTATAAGAGAGTTGAAAAAGTCTAAAAAAATATTTGGCATTTTTTCATCCTTCGAAGACAAGAACTGAAACATTCTGTTCAATATCTATATTTTCCTGTCTAAAAACATCCAACAAAGGGTTCACTGCAGGATTGTTAAGTAAATCTTCATCCACGATAACTCCACCATATTCGTTCAATGAATTTAAAATATCCCTATTGAAAGAATATGATCTATAATCCTCTTGTGTGAATAAGTTATACCTGGATTTCATTATGTTTATTGTGTTTTCATCAAATTTTTCAAGGTTTAAAACATATATCTTTGGAGTTAATTCTAAGTATAAATTGTCTGTTATAAGTTGATAGTAGGCCAAAGTTAAACCATATAATTCATAATCGTTTCTTGATTCTTTATATCTAACACCTGTGGATATAATCAAACTTCTGAAATCATCGTAAGCATTTTTAGTAACAGGTTTTATAGTTAGTTTGTTGTTTCTAAAATCAAAATTTAAAGTTCCTACAAATACCCCATCATCCATTATATTACGAGTTATAATAGAAAGGTTGTTCACATCATTTAACTGATCATTTAAAAAAGAAACATCATAATTGACATTTTTTACTGTAAATTTGGGAGATTTTTCTATATTATAATTGATGCTTTCTATTCGACCCATTGATAAATATAAGCCGATGGACAAAGAAAAAAATATTAAAAAAATAGATATTACCCATCCATAAAAACGCAACTTAGTTACCTCCAGTTAAAAAGTCCAAGGCAGTTTTCAGTTGCAAATCTTCTTCAATATTTAGTACAGGTTTTTCTGTAGTCGTATAGAAAGCTTCAGTTGCCTCTTCTTCAGATATTTCTGTCATAGAGATGACTTCCCTTTCTGGGTTACTTACCTCTATATCAGGTTTTATCCCTTTTAAATGAATATCTGATCCGCTTGGTGTGAAATAATGGGCTATAGGTAACCAAATCTCTCCTCCCGTGGATAAGCTAAATGTGCTTTGTACCGCTGCTTTTCCATATGTAGTTTCTCCAATGACGGTTGCTACGCCATTATCTTTAAGAGCCCCGGTTAGGATTTCTGAAGCAGATGCCGAACCACCATTAACTAACAAAACAATAGGGATATTTTGTAAAAAACTGTAATAATTACCTGGAATAGTTGGAATTGTTTCTTTTGTGCCATCGAAATATTTAACACTAACTATTTCACCGCTCTTTAAAAACATGGAAGTAATATCAACAGCTGATTGTAAAAGTCCACCCGGGTTGTTTCTTAAATCAATTATTAATCCATCTGTATTTTGATTTGATAGATTATTTAAAGCTTCGCTCATTTCTTCAGCACTTGATTTGGCGAAATTAGTAAGTAATATGTAACCAAGCTTTTTATTTTTGTATTCTATCGTATCGAATTTTACAGTCTTAGTTTCTATTGTTTCTCTTATTAATGTTATATTCTTTGGTTCAGTCCAAGAGTCGCGGTATATTTCCAAGGTAACTTCCGTGCCAGGTTCTCCCCTCATTAGAGAGGCTGATTTACTAAGGCCAAGTTCGGATGTGGGGGTACCGTCAATTGATAAAATGTAATCGTTAGCCATTAATCCTGCTCTTTGTGCAGGCGTTCCATTCATCGGTGAAACGATAAGAACTGCATCCATTTCGTAATCGTATCTAATAGTTAACCCTATCCCACCATATTTACCTTCTATGTCTATTTTACTTTCTTCTGTTTGAACGGAATCAAGATACCAGGCAAAAGGATCCTCAAGTCCTTTCATCATCCCTTCAATTGTGGAATCCACAATTTTATCGTAATCAACGTTGTCTTTGTCATAATAATAATTGACTATGTAGTATAACGTAGAATAAATAGGTTCTTCAAACTTATCTAAATAGATTTGCGTTACAGTATCCTTTTGATAACTGTTAGAAACAGTATCTGCAAAGATCCAGGAAGTAATAAATAAACCAAAAATTATTATTACAGATAGCAATTTTTTCTTTTTTTTACTCATCTAAGTCTCTCCTTGATAAAAAAATTTATATGGTTACTTTAGACTAAAACTTGTTTTAGCGCCCCCTCGCCCCGCTCCCCACCCTTCTAAGGAAGGGATCTGCAGTTCCTTAGACCCTGCTACCAGCTTATAAAGATAAAAGAATTTTTATTATTTCTCCTCTCTACAATCATATTTCTCTAAATTTTGATAAAACTTGTATTAATTCGTCTAGCATCTTTTCGTTTCCTGTTTCTTCATATTCTAATATACAGCTTTTTGTGTAACCTTTCATTATTTCTTCAGCGGTTTTATTTAAAGCTCCTTTCACCGCAGACAACTGTGTTAATATATCTGCACATCTTCTTTCTTCTTCCAACATTTTTTGAAGGCCCCTAACTTGACCTTCTATTCTTTTTAATCGCCTGATTAAATTATCTTTGTTGTAGTTTGAAGACATGGATACACCTCTTTAAGTTAAGATCTTTGTTATATTTTAGGCATACGATAAAAAAAGGTTTGTTTCTTTTACATCTTTGTCTTTTAAAACGTAATCATTAAGCTCGTCAATATCCATTTCCATCATTTTTTTAAACTCTTTTCCAGAGATATTCTCTTTATTATAGAGATAAATGGCCAAAAGGTCAAGTCGTTTTCTATTTTCTAACAGTAAGTTCTTAGCTTTTTCATAACTGCTAAGAATAAAATTTTTGATCTCTGAATCTATTTCTTTAGCCGTCTCTTGGGAAAAATTCTTCATTCTAGTTATTTCTCTTCCCAAAAAGATTTCTCCTTCTTCTTCACCCCATGCGATGGGTCCAATCTTTTCACTCATACCTAATTGGGCAACCATTTCCCTTACTAGCTCTGTAGCTCTCTTTAAATCGTTTCCTGCTCCTGTTGTGATTTCGTTGAATACAATCTCTTCGGCCGCTCTTCCACCTAACATACCGACTATTTTATCCTTTATTTCTGGTTCTGTGATTAAAAACCTGTCTTCGGTTGGAAGTTGCATAGTGTAACCTAAAGCCGCTTGTCCACGAGGAACTATGGTGATTTTGTGAACAGGATCTGCGTAAGGTAAAAGATAACCTAAAAAAGCATGGCCCAATTCGTGATAGGTGATAACTTTTTTCTCTTTGGGGGTTATTTTTCGTGATTTACGAGCGGGACCCACAATCACCCTTTCTATTGCCTCCTGGAAATCATCGTTAGTTATGTGATCTCTGTTGTCTCTCGCTGCTAGTAGAGCTGCTTCATTTACCATATTTTCTAAATCAGCACCTACGAAACCAGGGGTACTTCGAGCCAAACTTTTAACGTCTATATCGTCTGCGATTTTTTTCCCTCTTAGATGAATCTTTATAATTTCCTCTCTCGCCCTTAAATCAGGTACATCTAAGAATATTTTTTTGTCGAACCTTCCAGGTCTTAAGAGTGCTTTATCTAAGATGTCTGGTCTATTTGTTGCGGCCATCACTACTATACCTTCTCGGGGATCAAAGCCGTCCATTTCAACTAATAAAGCGTTCAAAGTTTGCTCCCTTTCGTCATGACCTCCACCTAAACCTGTTCCTCTTTGCCTTCCAACGGCATCCAGTTCGTCGATGAAAATTATTGCAGGACTATTCTCTTTTGCTTCTTTAAAAAGGTCTCTGACTCTGGCTGCTCCCACACCTACAAATAATTCAACGAAATCAGAACCTGACATAAAATAAAATGGCACATTAGCCTCTCCTGCAACAGCTCTAGCTACCAAAGTCTTTCCGGTGCCTGGAGGTCCTGCCAAGAGGACACCTTTAGGCATTTTTGCTCCCAAGGCACTAAAGTTTTTAGGATCTTTTAGAAAATTAACTATATCTTCTAACTCTTCTTTAACTTCGTCGATTCCAGCTACGTCATTGAAAGTAATTTTATTTTTTCTAGCATCATATCTTTTAGCAGGGTTTCTCCTATAATTAGCTCCAGGTATCCCCTCCCCTGTTCCGGATCTTCTGAACATCCAAAACCAAAAAAACATTAGTATTATTAATGGTAACATATAGATAAGCATAGTAACCCACCAACTTGCCCCGGTGTTTTGAATATACTCAATCTTAATGCCATCATTTGCCAATGCCCTTACATAAGCTTGATCCATAAGCAAAGTTGGGGCGTAAACTTGAAAAAGCTGTCCGTTTTTGGCTTTTGCTTGGATTAAACCACTTGTATCGATCTGTAAACTTATGATCGTATCTTGATTTATTAAATTCACCAGATCGGTGTAACTTATCTCAGTTATGTTCGAGGTATTCAACTGAGAAATACTCATAAAAATAAGCATAGCTAGAATGAAATATATAAAAAGCGGTCCAAATAGAGAACCTCTTCTGTTTGGATTGTTATTCATAAAAGCCTCCTTTTTGTAAAAATAATTTTATATCTTTCGTATATCATATTTTATAATAATATTATAACATTTGCAAATGTTATAAAAAAATTTTCTTGTACTAGCATTTGAAGAAAGAAATTGTCTACCATTAGAGACTGTTAAAGAATACATTATATTCAAAAAAATGAATTTTTTAAGCTATATTTAAGTGAAAAATTATATACTAAAAAAGTATTTGTGAATTTATTATTTTAAAAAATAACAGAGGAAGGGGTGGGTTGCGGGCAAAGGGGTAAATCCTTCCACCCTTCTTTATGGGTGGGTTGCGGGGCGAAAGGGGCGCAAAATAAAAAGTTTTAGAGTTTTTAAAAATATTACAAAAAACAACCAAAGGAGGAAAAACGATGAAGAAAGTAGTATTGATAGCATTTACACTGATTTTAGTGACGGGGATGTTTTCGGCAGGTTTAACAGAGGTATTTGATACAGCCAAAGCGAGTAGTACCATATACAAAACCGCACAGCTTGATTTCGAAAAGACTAACCTCGATTACAATAAGGCTAAGATAGAGGCAACGAACAGGAAGTTAGAATTAAGTGGGGAATTAAGTTATTACTCAGGTCTTTCAAACTACAATACCTCTATGAAAGATTACTACGGTGACATAGTAGACAGAGTTTTAGATGTTTACGTAGAAGAAATCAACGTAAAAACAGCTGATTTGCAGTTAAAAAACGCACAGATAACCTACGACAACAACACTGAATTATTCAGCAATGGCTTGATCTCAGAAGACGACCTTAAAAGTTCTGAACTTGATGTAAGTGATGCACAAAACAATTTGGAAAGTGCACAATTAAATTTAGAAACTGCCAAAGACAACTTAAAAGAATTATACGAAGGAGATTACAGCCAAATAGAGATAAATGTTCCAACGTATGAAGGTATATTCGTAAGTGATGAGGAATATTTAAACAACAACTACAATCTAAAAATGGCACAAATAAACGTAGATATTTCACAATACGATCTCAACAACTTACCTGCCAATGCATCATCTTATGAAAAAAGGATAGCAGAGTTAACACACCAAAAAAATATCTTAAGTTTGCAAGACACTCAAGATACATTGATCGAAGCACACAAAACAACAAAAAATAGTATCGAAACTCTTTACAAAAGTTTGAAAAACTTAGAAGAAAGAATGAACTTAGCTCAAAGCACATATAACGACACAAAGGATAGATTCAACAAAGGATTGGTATCTGAATTGGAGTTAAACACTGCAAATATAAACTATCTAACAACACAAAAGAATTATTATGAAAGTGTAAGAAGTTACATAAAAGCATATATCAACTACATAATAGACACAGGAAGGAGCCTTGAGGAGGTAGGATTGTGAAAAAACTTATAGTTTTAGTAATAACCCTTCTCGTAGGAATCCTGAGCATATTTGGGATGACGTTCGAAGAGTTATACCAACAAAACTTAGAGAAAAGTTCAGCCTATACCCAAGCGGAGTTGAGCTTAAGAAGCGCACAATTAGAAATGAACAAAATAGACAACTTCTTTGTTCCATATTTGGGAATATCTGTTGATACAATGAAAACAGGGATAGATCCATTTGGAAAAGAAACAATCGTTGGTGGGTTGGTTTTTGGAGGGGAAGGAGATATAACAGGTTACAGGATTTCTTTAGATGTAAACTTCTTAGAGGTATTGGCATCAGAGGTAAGTGTCTCGTTCCCTTTTACTTTAAACACAGATGAATGGGAGATAAACGCACCTAGCGAATCAGATATATCAATCTCTTTATCACGTGATCTAACAATAATTGACAGGGCGGAAAGGTTGAAAACAGAAAGCAGTTACTACGATGCACTCTCTAAATACTACATGGCTCAAACGAATGAACTCATAACCACGATCGAAGATGTATTCACCAGATATTACAACGAAGAGATGATTCAGACGTACGAAGACGAAATAGAAATACTGAACCAACAGTACAATTTATCAACCGATGAAGACGAAAAAGAAAACTTAGAAAAACAGATACTAACAGCACAAAAGAATTTAGAAACTTTAAGAGCAAGCAATGCACCCTTAGAATATTTTGAATACACAGATGAACTATACAACCAAACAAAGGATTCGGTAGAAAGAATAATAAACGAAAATCAAAACTATCCTACGAATATTGAAGAAAGGTTAGATTTAAAATCGTTACAACTTCAAGAAGAGGCATCTGAAATAGAAAGTAATTTCTGGTTCATTCCTTACTTGCCTTTCAATACGATAAGTGTATCTATGAATCCATTTAAAGAAACGGAAGATTGGATTGATAAAATTAGTATAAGTGTAGGATTTCAATTAGCTATATTAGATAAAGGAGAAAGAAAGTTGGCGTCTGATACTATGAAAACAAACGTTGCCGCTTTGACGTACGATGAAAGTATGTTAGAAGCGGAAAATGCGATAAGAAATTTGGAAACAACCAGAAGAACTTTGAATTATGACGTTAAAATAAAACAAATAGATTTAGAAAACGCGATGGAAGATTACAATAGAAACAATGAATTAAATAGCCAAGGATACATAACCAAAGAGGAATTAAAATTATCAGAAATATCGTTGAGAAGGGCACAATTAGCTAGTGAAAAGACGGAAAACGACATTCTGACAAATGAATTAAGAATAATGCAGCAATACTATGTGGACATATGGGGTGATATAAATTGAAAAGAAGAGGAAAGATAACGATATGGACAATAGTGATAGTAGCTATAGTTGTAATAGTTGGGATAATATTTTTTCCAATGCAAAGTTCACCTACAACTTCTGAAACAAGTGGATTACCTTCAATATACTTAGAATATGAGGTAAAATCAGATGGTGTAGGAGATTCGATAGAAGTGGTGGGAAACATAACGGCTGAGATTGAATCAGTGATCCCAAAAGTTTCTGGAGAAATAGTTGAGGTATACGTAGAAAAAGGAGACGAGGTTGAAGAAGGTCAGATATTAGCTAAGATAGACGATCTTGACTATCAGATAGCGTACTTGAATGCCTTAAATGATTACGAATCATCAACCAACGTAGGTGAACGGATGAAGGAAGTAAAGAGATTACAGTTGGAAAAAGCAAAGAAGAATTTGGAAGAAACTGAGATAAAATCACCTGTTTCAGGGATAGTAAACACAGTAAATATTTCCAAGGGAGATATGGTTGGAACAACTTCTGCCGTATTAACTATAGTGGATAATAGCACAATAAAAGTTGAAACTGCGGTTGATGAAATAGATTTCCCGCTTATAAATGAAGGCATGGACGCAACAATAAGAATAGATCCTTTGAATTTAGAAGAGCCAGGAGTAATAACATGGATTAGTCCAACTACTCAAACGGATATGGGGGTAGTTGTTATACCAATTGAAATTGAATTTACACAAGATAATCCTCAAAATCTCCTGATTCCTGGTATGACAGCCGATGTGGAAATAGTTACCTTAAAATTGGAAAACACAGTAGCTGTGCCAAAAGATGCCATTCATGAAGGGGTTGATGGGACAAAAATAGTATACAAAAAGACTGCAGAAGGTGGGATGGAACCTGTTCAAGTACAAACTGGAAGAGAATCGGATAGCATGGTTGAAATAACTGCAGGTTTAGAACCAGGAGATAAGGTTTTGATATTACCATCTCAAGAAGAAGCACAAAGAATAATACAAAATTATGGTATTCCAATGGGGGTACCTGTTGCTCCAGGCACTGTTCCTCAAGGTCCTGGAAGGGGTGGATTTTGATGGCAGTAATGGAATTAAAAGATGTATGGAAAATATACGATATTGGAGAAGTGAAAGTTGAAGCACTGCGCGGGGTTTCTTTTAATGTTGAAGATGGTGAATATGTCATCATAATCGGACCTTCAGGTAGCGGTAAATCAACTTTATTACAAATTCTTGGTTGTCTAGATAAACCTACAAAAGGACAGGTATACATTGAAAATATGGAAGTGTCCAAAATGAAAGATAGAGAATTGGCAACGGTAAGAAACAAAAAGATAGGATTTGTATTTCAAAGTTTCAATTTACTTCCAAAGTTGAGTGCATTGGAAAATGTTGAACTTCCTTTAATATATGCGGGTGTACCTCAGAAAAAAAGAAGGGAGATAGCAAAAGAACAATTAGAGTTAGTAGGGCTCGGTAACAGGTTAGATCATAAACCAACTCAACTATCGGGTGGGCAACAACAAAGGGTAGCAATAGCAAGAGCTTTAGCTAACGATCCAGCCTTTCTTTTAGCTGATGAACCGACGGGGAACCTGGATACTAAAAGTGGAGAAGAAATTCTTCAAATATTTAGGAAGTTGAACGATATGGGTAAAACGCTAGTTGTCGTCACACATGATATGAAAATGTTGGATGAAGGGTCAAAAATAATAAGATTGTTGGATGGAAGGATCCAGTCGATAGAGGTGAACACAGTTGGAAATACTTAAAGAGACATTTAGATCTTTACTTTCTAACAAGTTGAGGACATTTCTTTCGATGTTGGGAATAATAATAGGTGTTGGTGCGGTAATGACGATAATAGCCATAGGTGATGGAGCAAGGCAGGAAATAAACAACACCGTTTCTTCTCTTGGGTCAAACATTATTATGGTTAACTCCACTGTGTATTCACGATTTGCATCTCAGCCCCTTGAATTCCAGGACGCTGTTGACATTAAGAATATGGTTCCACAAGTAAAGAATGCTACAGGTGTTTTAAATTCAAATTTGACCGTTGAAAGTGCTGGAGAAACGATTTCCGGATCGGTATTCGGAGTTATGCCTAGTTTTTTTGATATAATGAACTTAAATATTGCTTATGGTAGAAGGTTAGATGAAACTGACGAAGAAGAATTAAGATCGGTTGCCGTTATAGGTTATAATATAGCTAATGAATTATTTGGTCGTCAAAATGTTGTTGGTGAACGAATCAATGTTATTCAAAGTGGAAATTCTGGTAGTAGAAAGGTTTCTTTTGAAATAGTTGGAGTTTTGGAAAAAACCGGAACAAGGTTATTATTTAACGTTGATGATATGATCATACTCCCCCATACAGTAGCAGATTATAGGCTGTTTCACATGAATGGAAGGACGAGCTCTATTTTTGTTTCAGCAGTAGATGAGAATACTGCAGAATTGGCAACCATGGCGACGGACTTTTATCTTTATAGAAAATTTGGAGATTCTGATAAATACAGTATATTAAGTCAAGACGCTATTTTAGAAGCTGTTAATCAAATAACTGGTATTATGAATGTGATACTTGTAGGAATAGCGGCAATTTCGTTAGTTGTAGGCGGAATAGGAATAATGAATATTATGCTCGTCACCGTTAAAGAAAGAACCAGAGAGATAGGTATAAAGATGGCTATAGGAGCCACAAGACATAGGATTTTGATGGAATTTTTAGTTGAGAGTATAGTTTTAACGGTGGTAGCTGGTATAATAGGTATGATATTAGGTGGGCTTCTCTCAGGTTTAATAGCATATTTTGGTAGAGCTTTTGGATTAACGGCCGTCATAACGTGGAAATCGATCGCTTTATCCTTCGGGGTATCTGCCGTGATAGGTTTATTCTTTGGTATATACCCAGCAAATCAAGCGTCAAAGTTGAGCCCAATAGAAGCGTTAAGATACGAGTAAAGAAGGTGTTTTATGTGGAAAATGTAAATTTTCCGAGATCTTTTTTGTGGGGAGTAAACTCCCCTTTCTTTTCTTTTTTGGAAAATTCAACGGAAGGATCGAAACAACAAATATTTGAAAATGCAGAAAAAAACTTGAACAAACAATTATCTTTTCTTAAGAGGTTGAAAATTAATTCTTTTAGATTCAATCTAAATTGGGATTTGTTATATCTTGATCCTTTTTATTCTTATGCTATGTATGATAACTTTATAGAGCAACTACGTCAAAGTGGAATTGAACCTATCGTTAACCTCGTCGATTTTGATTTCCTTTCGTACAATAAAAAAGAAGCTTTTGATAATATAGAAAACGAAGAAAATATCTCAATATTTATAGAAATTATCGAAAAAATTGTCTCCACTTTTAAATTCAAGGTTCAATATTATATTATCTTGAATCATACTGCGAAATACCTAAAAAAAAGATTTTTTAAAGGTGCAGATGTTGATAACACCGCATTACATGAAACGGTTCAAAATCTCTTCAATCTTTACGATAAAAGTGTTCGTATAATAAAAAGTATTAACCCTTACGCTAAAGTATCGGTAAGCGAGGAATTTTATGTTGAGGAAGAAGAACAGTTAGATTTTGTTTTTTCCTTTATTGATGTAATTGTAAAAGGAGAAAGCCCTTTTTTTGAAAACATGGCTTTTAAAAACTCTGATATAGATTTTATTGGGATAAATTTCAATGATTTAACTTCAAATTCAGAAGAATATACTTCTTTAATAAAAGAACTTTCAAAAGGGAAGAATACTATTGACCTTGATGAAGTAATAAAAAGATTTTCTTCTAAATATTACATTCCTTTTCTAATAACTGATAATGTATCCACTATTGATGACGATAGTTTAAAAAGCCGTTATTTAGTTAATAATTTATATAAAATTAATCAATCTTTGGAAAATAATGCGAAGATTTTCGGATACATCTACAATTCCTTAAGTGATGTTAAAATCAATAATCTTCTTTTAAAAACAGGTCTGTATAGAATAGACGATAAAAATAATTATATCAGTTTGAAAAACTTTGCAAAAGTCTATTCGAATATCATAGAAGATAATAGTATAAACGAAAGATACCTAAAATATATTGATTAGCTTCTCGTAAAATTACAGATGCAGTAATTTGATTTCAAAGATACTTTCATTCAACTCTATTTCTGCATACTCTCCTTCGCAAAAAGCCCCCGGATTCAATATCAAAGTATCCTCTATTTCATATTTCTCTTGATAATGCGAATGTCCAAAGACCATCAAATCGATCTTTTTATTAAAATATTTCAACAGTTTTTCAGGTATTGCACGACCAGTTTGATGACCGTGGATAAGGCCTATTTTTTTGTCAAATAATTCTAAAGACAATTTTTCGGGGAGTCGATTTTTTATATAAAAATCGTCCATATTTCCATACACAGCATGAAGTATGGGCTTTTGATTTTCTAAGTAATTCAGTACTTCGATATCCACGATGTCTCCAAGTAAAAATATTTGATCATAAAGCCCAAAGTTTAATTTATCTAAACTTTTCAAGTCTGATTTTATAGGAATATGTAGATCGCCAATTACAAGTATTTTCAAAGGGTGACCACTTCCACTATATTTTTCTCATATGGAGGTCTTAGGACTTTCTTTTCGGTAATTATCGCTGTAACTAATTCATTTGGAGTTACATCAAAAGCAGGGTTGTATACATTTACATCGTCTGTCACTAAACGAGTTTTATGGCAAAATCTGACCTCATTATGATTCCTTTCTTCGATGGGAATACCTTCCCCATTTTTTGTTTCTATGTCTATAGTTGAAAGTGGAGCTGCAACATAAAAAGGAATACCGTGCTTTTTTGCAAGAACAGCTACAGAATAAGTTCCAATTTTATTAGCAACATCCCCATTACGTGCGATTCTATCGGCTCCTACTATCACAGCATTTATTTTTCCTTGTTTCATTACCCAACCTGCCATGTTGTCTGTAATTAGTGTAGTTTTGATACCACTTTTAATCAATTCCCAAACGGTTAATCTAGCTCCTTGAAGGTATGGTCTGGTTTCATCTGCATAGACCTGGATATCTTTTCCGTTTTCTACTGCCGCTCTAATAACCCCTAAAGCTGTTCCGTAATCAACGGTTGCTAATGCTCCAGCATTGCAATGCGTCAAAACGGTGTCCCCATCGTTTAACAAAACTTCTCCATTCTTACCAATCTGTTTATTTATTTCAATATCTTCGTAGGCAATCTTCAATGCTTCTTCTTCTAATATGTTGACAAGGTCATTTATTTCTTTTGTGGGAAGGCTATCTTTTAAAAGTTTATCCATCCTGTTCAACGCCCAAAATAAGTTTACAGCAGTGGGGCGGGTTTTAGATAAACTGTTTTTTACTTCTTCTAATTTGTTTAAAAATATATTTTTGTCAGAAAGATAGGAAAACTCTTTTGCCCCTAAAACAAAGCCAAATGCTGCGGTCGCTCCTATAGCGGGAGCTCCTCTTACTACCATGTCTTTTATTGAATTAGCAACATCGAGATAAGTCTGACATTCTACATACTTTTCTTCTATAGGTAAATACCTCTGATCTATCAAAATTAAACTGTTACCTGTCCATTCCATTGTCATTGTTTTTATATTTTTCATTTGTTTCCTCCTCGTATAATATGTAATTTGTTCTTTTTTATTATTTCTTTTGTAAAGAGGGATCTACGGTCCCTAGCCCAGAAGGGGTGGGGGAGGGCTCCGCCCTATGACCCTTTTAAAAGGCGAGCCTTTTTGTGAGTTAATTGTTAGCATCGTTTTCTCGTAAGCTGCACTTAGTCTTTATTAGCGCCCCTTTGCCTCGCTCCCCACCCATAAGGAAGATTAGAAGGATTTGCCCCTTCAACTAAATAATTTTTTTATAAAAAAAGGGAGCAATGGAAGTGAAGCCAAAGGCCTTATGATTGAAAATTCTTTCCGTAGAACCAACAAACAACACTCCTCCAGGATTTAAAGCATCGTAGAATTTTTTGTATAACTTTTCTTTAGCGTCGTTGTCAAAATATATGACAACATTCCTACATATGATTAAATCAAAGTTCTTTTCAAACTCGTCAAATAGGAGGTTCATTTTATTGAAAGTAACATTATTTTTGATGAAATCTTTTATTTCGTATTTACCTTCTTCTGTTTTTTTGAAATACTTTTTTATGTATTCATCGTTTAAGTTTATTAAACTTTTTTCATTATATATGCCACGTTTGGCTTGCTGTAAAGCTCCATCGTCAAAATCCGAAGCGATTATTGTTGATTTGCTGGAAATACCTAATTCATTTAATATAATAGCAAGTGTGTAAGGTTCCTCTCCTGTAGAACAACCTGCACTCCAAAATTTTAGCCTCGGTTTGTGATTTTTAATGAGCTCGGGGATTATTTCTTGTTTTAAATATTCCCATTTCTCTGGGTTCCTAAAAAATTCCGTAACATTTATGGTGAGTTTATCTAAAAACTCCTGCCATTTGTCCTTATTTTTCTGTAATAATTCTAGATATTCCGAATACGAATTGATTCCATACTTTTTGAGCAATATATCCGTTCTACGCCTTACTCTGTGTTGTTTGTATCCAGAGAGATCTAGATTGAAATGGGTTACCAACTTTTTCAAAAACAATTTGTAATCTTCGTCATCATAAGGAGAAGAATAATAATCCGCCATCTTTTTCCTCCAAATTTATTTATCTATTTTCGCTTAAGAGTTCTATATAGAAAGAAACACCTATTCCAAGATTGGAATAAGTCAGAAATAAATTTCTCGTAACAGGTATTCGAAAATAGAAATTTTCTTCATTTTTATCGAAGTAAATCGAATCAATCAAAAGAGATTTGGTGCTCGAATTGTACTCCAATAGAAAATCTTGATTCAAAATATAAACAGAGTCAAGAGCATTATTATCCAAAGAAAAAAGTAAATCTCCAGCTCTAAAATAGTACTTCATAATATCTTCAAACCCTAGAGATATACCTAATTTGTTTGGAATTGCTAAAGTCAACGCAATTTTTGATTGAGAAAGGTCTGTGACCTTAGTCCAAAAGGACATGTTAAAAAGCGATTCTTTGAAGATAACGCCAATTTTCAGATCGTTGAACGTTAGTACAAAATAATCGTCCAATACCATGCTGAAACTATCAAAACTTTCTGTTAAAAAGTATGGGTCGTTTCTATTTCCGGGATTTCTATACGAAAATTCGAAGCCTGCTTGATCGAATTTGAAATAATTAATTACATTATCTACATTCGATAATCGAACTTCGTCTTCTAAAGATTCAAAGTCAAAATTGAACTTAGTTTCGTAAATATCTTCAAACTTTAAATCAAAAATAAATTCGTTTTTCAAAGTTTGAGTGAAATCACTTAAAAAAAGTACCTTCGAGGAACTAGAGGCGAAATTCAAGGTGGAGATTATCGATGTAATTAATATAAGTATTAAGGGAAATCTTTTCATTTGTAGTTATCCTTTCCCAAATAGTTCCCTAATAATTTAAAATGGGGACGAAAGTCCCCATTTATGGGTTTTTAAATGTTTGCAGCGAGTCTTTCCATTACTTCATCGTCAATCTCATAATTCCCGAATACTTCTTGAACATCATCCATGTCATCCAATGCATTCAACAATTTTAATAACTTTTCGGCGTCTTCATCAGAAAGCTTAACGGTTGTTTTGGGTAAAAAGGTTAACTTTTCGGAAACGGTATATCCTGCTTCTTTTAGAGCATTTCTCACCTGAGTCAGATTTTCCGGGGCGGTGATGATTTCTAAAGGATCGGTGTTTTCATCTAAATCTTCTGCGCCAGCTTCAACCGCGAGTAACATTAACTCGTCAATATCTTCAACTTCTTCTTTGGGGATGGTTATTAGTCCTTTTCGTTCAAAATTCCACGAAACAGAACCTGATTCTGCTAAAGACCCACCCCATTTCGAGAGAACATGGCGAACCTCTTGAGCGGTTCTATTCTTGTTATCGGTTACAACCGAAATTAGGAGCGCAACTCCTCCTGGACCGTATGCCTCGTACATTATTTCGGTGAGTTCTTCACCCTCTAATTCACCGGTTCCTTTTTTTATAGCTGATTCGATCTTGTCTTTAGGCATGTTAGCTGCCTTGGCGTTTTCTACCGCGGTTCTTAAACGTGGATTAGCTTCTGGATCTCCTCCACCTTCTCTAGCAGCTATTGTAAGCTCTCTAATGAGTTTTGTAAACATTTGGGATCTTTTTGCATCTTGTGCACCTTTTCTGTGTTTAATATTTGCCCATTTATTATGTCCTGACATAATATTCAGCCTCCTCACAAACATTGAATAAATTATTTTTGTCGCGTTTCCTTAAGTCAATTAAATTTAGACAGAAACAATTATACTATTAAGGATTACATAGGCATTTTTGTTTTCTATCAATTTAATTACTATTATTTTACTTTTATGGAAAATTTGTTATTCTTATAAATTCTTTCACCATTATTTTAACATTTTTCATTTAGAAAAACAAGCAAAATATTTTCTATAATATTATTTATTACTAAAATTTTTAAAAAATATAAATCTAAATATGGTATGATATCCTCAGGCGTTAAGGGGTAACCCCGGACATTGAGGGGTAAACCCCTCAAACTCCCCAAAAACAAAAGTCTTTTTTTTAAAAGATCTTTGTTTGCACACTGCGGCAAACAAGCGGAGGTGTTTTTTATAAAGAGTTTCATTATAGGTTTTTTTATGGGAATGGCAATTTTTTTTGCTTTATTTTTCTATGTATACGGCTATTACAATGATTCAACTTCTATTTTTCTTGTAGATCCCAAGTACAACACTTATCTATTCGATAATGGAGAACAGATACTATCAACAAAATACAAATATGTTAAGCTGGATGAAATGCCTTCAGAATTAATATATTTCCTTTTGTGGTCAGAAGATAGAGAGTTTTACGAACACAATGGGATCAATATTAAGGCGCTGACGAGAGCTGCATTAACAAATATAAAGAACTTTTCTATAGTCCAAGGTGGGAGTACCCTAACTCAACAACTTGCCAAAACTGTTTATCTCACAAATGAAAGAACTATTAAAAGGAAAATAATGGATATTATGCTTGCTTTTTTTCTGGAGAGGTCTTATACAAAAGAAGAAATTTTGGAAGCTTATATGAATAGTGTGTATTTAGGGAATGACATTTCAGGATTTGGGGCTGCGGCAGAGAGATATTACGGAAAAGAGTTACAAAATTTAAATTATGAAGAGATGCTAGTTTTAATAGGGATAATAAACGGACCAGAAGTTTACAACCCCTATAAGTACCCAGAAAGAGCTAAAAATCAGGGGATGATAGTTTTAAATTCCCTTCCTAGTAATTTTATAATAGAAGAAAAAGATAGCGTTAAGGAAAGAATAGATAAGATGGTTTTTTACCCTCAAACCTACGATGAAAGATATTTAAATTTAGTTTATAGAATCAAAGTAGAAGAAGAAGATATAGGATTAAAGGGTGGTGGGTATACTATAAAAACCACCTTTAATAAGAATTTATTCGATTCTGTTACTGTAGATTCATCAACCTCTGCCATTGTGATCAACAACAAAACTGGTGAAATATTAAGTTTTTGGGGTGGAGAATACGATGTTTTCTATTCCCAACAACAAGTTGGTTCTGCTATTAAACCATTTTATTATCTTTTAGCTTTGGAAAATGGTTATGATACAGATACGGTACTTCCCGATCAACCTATGAAATTTGGTGATTGGGCCCCGGAAAATTTTGATAAGACATACAGAGGAACGGTCACTTTAGAAGAAGCGTTAGTCGATTCCATAAACATTCCATCGATCTACCTAGCTTCTCATATAGATATATCTCCTCAAAGGTCTATAGAAACAATAAAGAATTTTCTTTCAAATGTTGTGGGTGTTCAAGGTAAATATCCCAATGATTTAACATTGTCGCTGGGAACTGTGGAAACAAGTCCATATGAGTTTACAAAAGCTTATTCACTTTTCCCAAATTACGGTATTATTCCTTCGACTTACATAATTTCAGAAGTTTACGATAAAAAAGGGAATTTAATATATAAAAGATATCCAAATGTTGAAAGAAAAATCGATGGTATATCCAATGATTCATATGCCACAATGAATACTTTAATGAGAAAAGTCGTTTTAGAAGGAACAGGGCAAAGAGCAAATGTTTTAGATTTAGATTTACATGGTAAAACCGGAACTTCTGATTTATCAGCTTGGTTTGTTGGATACACCGGTAGCGAGGTTTTAACCACTATGGTTAAAGGGGAAGATCTTTTATCTTCTTACACGGCTGTTCCCTGGGCAAAAGAGATTGCCACCTCTTTACTTTATTATGGCCAAAGCGAAGAGGTTTATGTTTATCTTAGTTTAAAAAGTATACAAGAAAGTATTTCATTTTTTGAAAGTCCCATTGATTTCGTTTCCACCGGGGGGAACGTTGTGGGATATTTAAATTCGGTCAAGTTCGATTATCCGTATAAAGAGCTTGAAAAAAAGATAAACGCAGCCCAGAGGGAAATTCAATATCTTTATCCTGATGTGGTAAAAGAAATCGAGCAATGGAAAAAAGAGAATCTGACGGATTTCTTTAAAGAACCATTTTCCTTCATTCAAAACGGTTACGATTTGGAAAGTTACTTGAACAGCATTACTATCGATAAAGATAAGCAAGCACAATTAAAGGAGATTTATAATCAAATAAAGTATATATATCCTGACCAAGCTAAAGTAATAGAAAAGTTCATAGAGTGAAAAATGTCTAGTTTTATTTTTTTAAAATTAACAATTAATTAATACTACCCGTTTATTTAGATGGTAAAATAGGCAAATGGATTTTAGAAAATTCTGAGAGATCGGAGGTGCAAAAGTGTACGCTATAGTCTATTTTAATGGTAAACAATACAAGGTAGAAAAAGATCAAGTGATTTACACTGAAAAAGTAAAAGATGTCGATCCAGGTAACCAGGTAGTATTAGACAAAGTTATTTATTTAAGTAAAGATGAAGAAAAGAAAGCTGGGAAACCTTATGTTGAGGGAGCAAAGGTAATTACCGAGGTTGTAGAGCATGGGAAAGATAGAAAGGTAAAAATAATCAAATTTGAAGGAAGAAAAAATTATAGAAGAGAAAAAGGTCACAGACAGGAATATACCGCTCTAAAAATAAAAGAAATTGAAGGGTAACGCCAATGATTACCGCAATTTATACCAATTCTGAAAGACCCAGTGTAGAAATTTTCGGACATGCCGAATTTTCTTCTTTTGGCAACGATATAGTTTGTAGTGCCGTGAGTGTTTTAACGCAATTTGTTGCTGAAATTCTAAAAAATGAAAGTTTAGGTCAGATTGAGAAAAGAGAGGGCTATTTAAAGATTTCGCTCAAGCAAGAAACTCACCTCTCCCAATTGTTATTAGATTACTTGCTTAAAAGTTTGGTTGCTATATCTAAAGATTACCCAAGAAATCTTAAAGTGGAGGTTAGATAAGAATATGAAAATAGATTTACAACTTTTTGCTAAAAAAAGCTCTGATGTAAATAAAAAAGATAGCAACCCCAAGTATCTTGGTGTCAAGGCTTCTGACGGCAAAAAAATTAAGGCTGGAACTATAATTGTTAGACAAAGGGGCACTAAGATTCATCCTGGGGAAAACGTTGGAATAGGAAGAGACTTCACGATATTTGCTAAAATAGACGGCGTTGTTAAGTTCAAAACTAAAAACAACAGGAAGTTCGTTGATGTTTATGCCCTAAAGGACTGATCCGTTTATGCATGGTAGAAGAGTTGCGATTGTTGGAATATTTGGGGCACTCTCTTTTCTTTTAACTTTTATAGAATTTCCAATAATACCTTTGTTACCTTTTTTAAAATTTGATCCCAGCGACAGTTTGATCATTTTGGTGACAATGGGATACGGTTTTTTGCCTGGATTCTTTACTCTTATAATAAAAAGTTTTTTATTTATTTTCAGAGCCGGTGATGGTGGTTTAATAGGTATATTGATGAATTTTATAGCTGGGACTGCTTTTATAACCACATTGTATTTGTTAAAAAATTTCGTTAAGTTGAACAACTGGATCAATTACGTAATTTCTTCTTTACTGACGGGGGTTGTAGCGTACGGGTTGAATTATTTTATAGCGATACCAGTTTATACTAATCAACCAACATCACAATTCGTTACTAACATAGGGATAAGTTTGCAAGTGTTTTTTTTACTAGTTCTATTGTTTAATTTCATCAAATTTTTTGTGGATTCGTCTATTTCGCATTTTTTATTGAAAAAAACAAAAATAACAAGTTTCGCTCAAGCAAAAAGAGAAGAATGAGGAGGTTTTTGAAATGAATTCTAAATTAGTGCAGCCTTCGTATATCGCTAAAAAAGAGGATATAAAAAGGGAATGGTTCTTAATTGATGCAAAAGACTACACACTAGGAAGACTAGCATCAAGGATTGCAAAAATACTACAAGGGAAACACAAGCCAACTTATACACCACATATAGATTGTGGAGATTTTGTTGTTGTAGTGAATGCAGAAAAAATTAAACTTTCAAAAGACAAAAAAGAAAACAAAGTATACAGAAGATACAGTGGTTATCCTGGAGGGCTCAAGGAAATTTCTTTTGAACAAATGTACAATAAACATCCTGAAAGGATAATTAAGTTGGCTGTGAAGGGAATGATGCCAAAGACCATTTTAGCCAAACATATGATGAAAAAATTAAAGGTATATGTTGGTCCTGATCATCCACACCAGGCTCAGAAACCAAAAGAAATAAAAATAGAAAATATTTAATCAGGAGGTATTCGAATGGCAGAACTTGTCGAATATTATGGAACCGGTAGAAGAAAAACAGCTGTTGCGAGGGTACATTTGAGACCAGGTAATGGTAAGATTAAAATAAACGGAAAAGAATACAAAAGTTTAGTAGAATATTTAAGAGGCAACGAGGTATGGGAAATGGAAGCTTTAAAACCACTCACCATTACATCTACGAATGGACAGTTTGATTTAGTTATAAGGGTTAATGGTGGAGGATTGAGTGGCCAAGCTGGTGCCATTAGGCTTGGAATTGCCAGGGCTTTGCTTTCTTATGATGAATCTTTGAGACCCATTTTGAAAAAAGAAGGTCTATTAACCAGAGATCCAAGAGAAGTAGAAAGAAAGAAATATGGTTTGAGAAAAGCTAGGAAAAGAGCTCAGTTTTCAAAAAGATGAGTATTGTATTATTTGCTTTGTATTTTTAAGGAATAGTGAAGTATTATGAGCAGAAATTACGATAACCTGAAAAAAAAGATTGACGAAATTAAAAATAAAGTTGATATAATTGATTTCGTCAATTCTTATTTGTCTCTTTCTAAAAGGGGAAAAAATTACGTAGCACTATGTCCTTTTCACGCGGAAGATACACCATCTTTTTATATATTTCCTGAAACTCAAACCTTCCATTGCTTTGGATGTGGAGCTCATGGTGATGTGATCACTTTTTTGGAAAAGTATGAACAAATTAGTTTTTTGGATGCCTTAAAAAAAATAGCTACATATGCAGGAATTGAACTAGATATTACTCAAAAAGAAGAACCTGTTGAGATAACTTTCAATGAGGAAGTTTCCAAGCTTTATAACTATAATCTTCTCAACCTTTCTTCGAAGCATAAAGTGTGGCAGTATCTGAAAAAGAGAGAGATAACCAGAGAGTTAGCTGAAGAATTTGAATTAGGGTTTGCCACGGGCTCAGAAATCCAAAAAGTGATCGAAGAAAATCTTTTTGACAAAGACATTGCAAAGAATGCTGGCTTGTTGATCAATGGTGACAAAGAGTTTTTTTATAATCGTTTAATTATCCCAATCAGGAACAATGTTGGAGAACTAGTGGGCTTCGCTGGTAGACAAATAGAGGAAGAAACGAATTCTCCTAAGTATCTGAATACTCCTGAGAATAAATTTTTTAAAAAGTCTAAAATACTTTACAGGTATTATAAAAACAAAAAATTCATAAAAGAAAATGATTTTGTAATATTGGTCGAAGGGTACTTTGATGTAATTTCCATGTACAAATTAGGTTTCAAAAATGTTGTAGGAATTTTAGGTTCTGCCTTTACAAAAGATCATGCCCTTGAATTACTGAAAGCAACTAACAAAGTAGTTACAATGTACGATATGGATGAATCTGGTCAAAAAGCCACTTTATCCACTATAGATGCTTTATTTGCTAAAGATTTCCAAATAGCAGTTTCGAAGTATCCTGCTAAAGATCCAGATGAACTAACCAAGAAGCACGATAACAAATACATCGCCGAAATATTAAAAAGCTCCTACAAATTTCATGAATTCATTATTGATTATTATGCAGAAAAATACGATTTAGGCAATGAATTCGCTTTAGAGAAATATTTGAAAGAAATGTCAAGATGGTACAAAAAATTTGAAAATGTTGGAAGAATAAGTTATTTACAAAGTTTTATAGAAAATATTTCAAAAAAAACGGGAAAAGGCACCGAATACATTCAAAAAGTATTAGAAAGAACGTCTGCGCTCATACCTGAAAGTTCTGCTTCAAATGAGTCTAATTCTCAAACGAAAGATACTCTTTACGTAGAAAAGGATATAAGGTACGATATTGCAAAATCTTATTTATACCTATGGATTAAATATCCTCACTATAGAGAGATACTCAAAAATTATTTCAGCGAAGAAGATTTCTCTAGTCAATTACTCAAAGAATTTTTTACTTTAACCTCACAAAGTTCAGATATCGGGTTTCTACTTGAAAATTCTTCAAAAGAACTAAGTGAATTGATAGTAGAGGTTTGGAAGATTGAATATTTCTTTAATCCGGAGAGGATTCTTTCTTCTTTAAAAGAGAGTATTAGGAGAACAAAAATAAATCAACAAATAGAAGAGTTGAAGAAAAAACTTCATGAAACAAAAGATCTTTCGGAAAAGACGAATATTACGTCTCAAATCATACAACTTTATTCTAAACTAAAAATAGTAAATTGAATAGTAGATTACACAATATTTTAAAAATGGATTTTATTTGTTTATTAAGCGATCTAATAACGTTCCTTATGGAGGTAAACTAATCGATGGAAAAGCTTAAGAAAAAGATAGATTTTTCAGAATTAATAGAAGAAATTGAAAAAATAGAGATTGTTGATCAAGATAAAATTAGGGTTAAAAGAGACAAAGAATGTTATATAGAAGAACTTGAAAAAGGTTTGGAAAACCTTATTGAAATAGCCAAAAAGAAAAATAATACCATAACTTATCAAGATATAGATGAATGCATACCTCATAATTTATCAGATGTAATTGATGGTAACTTTTTAGAAAAGATTCATGAAAAGCTAGAATCCGAAGGAATAGAAATTATGGAATCTTTTCCAGAGGACCAAGCCCAGGAGGAAGAAGAATTTTTTAACGAGGGTTTGGAAGAGCTTTTTCAAGAAAGGGAATCTCAGATATTTGACAACTCTGCCGTAAATGAACCCATAAAGATTTATTTGAGGGAAATAGGGGGGATCAAACTCTTAACCCCTTCCAGGGAAAGACAACTTGCGATAAGGGCTAAAAAAGGTGACAAAAAAGCCAAAGACGAATTGGTGAAGGCAAATTTAAGATTAGTAATAAGTATAGCCAAAAGATATACTGGAAGAGGATTAACCTTTTTGGATTTGATTCAAGAAGGGAACATTGGCTTAATTAGAGCTGTAGAAAAATTTGATTGGAAAAGAGGTTTTAAGTTCTCAACCTACGCTACTTGGTGGGTTAGGCAAGCAATAACAAGAGCTATAGCCGATCAAGCAAGAACAATTAGAATACCTGTTCATTTGGTTGAAACTATAAATAGGATGAATATAGTTATTAGAAAACATCTCCAAGAAACAGGTGAATACCCAACTACCGAAAAGTTAGCAGAATTACTGGATAAACCGTTGGAAAAGATGGATGAGATTTTATTGGCAACTAAAGAAATCATTTCCGTTGATGCGCCTATAAGTGGTTCAGATGATGAAGAAGCTTATATAGGGGATTTTTTAGAGGACTCTGAAGCTGATCAACCAGAGGAAATTGCGGTAAGAATGATACTTAAAGAAGAAATTGAAAAAGTTTTAGAATCCTTAAGGCCCAAAGAAGCAACGGTGTTAAAAATGAGGTATGGTTTGCTTGATGGCAAGATGAAAACACTCGAAGAGGTTGGAAACTTCTTCAATGTCACAAGAGAGAGGATAAGACAGATTGAAGTAAAAGCTTTAAGAAAGTTAAGGCATCCCTCCAGAAGCTTGCAATTAAAAGAAATAAGCGATATGATAGAAAAGAAAGATATATAATGGGCGAAGGGGTGCAAATATACAATATGATATTTAATAGGAGTGTAAATACATGGAGAAAAATAAGGGGAATGATTTCCTCTTTTTAGAAAAGAAGAACACCCCGAACGGGGTCAAGGAAAGGTTCCCCTCTTTTCTAGAAAATGAGTTAGATGAGGAACAAAAAGAAGCTGTTATAAAATCAGAAGGAAGATCGATAATAGTTGCGGGTCCCGGCTCTGGTAAAACTAGAGTAATAACCTATAAAATTGCCTATTTGTTGAATAATGGAGTTAAACCTGAGAATATTTTACTAGTTACCTTCACTAGAGCGGCAGCAAAGGAAATGATAGAAAGAGTAAAGAATGTAACTAACAGAAACATGGACAAAATGCTTGCAGGTACCTTTCATCATATATGTAATTCTATTCTCAGAAGGTATGCTACGATTTTAGATTACAAAAATAATTACAGCATTCTCGACAAAGAAGATTCAAAAGATTTACTGAAAATGGCTAAAAGCGAGTACATCAAGGAAATCAGTGATAATTACAAACTTCCCAAAGAAGAAGTAATAATGAAAATTATAAGCTATTCATGTAATACATTAACCTCTTTAAGAGAAGCCATACTTGAAAGAGCTCCCTATTTGTTGAATTTTGAAAGAGATATTGAACAAATCTGGGGTATATATACCCAATTAAAAAAAGATATGAACGCCATGGACTATGACGATCTATTAGTAAATACTTTAGTTTTATTCAAAACTCATCCAGAAGTACTAAACAAGTGTTCAAGCCAATTTAAATATGTTTTAGTTGACGAATTTCAAGATACGAACAAAATTCAAATTGAATTGGTTGAGGCTTTATCCTCGGTTCATGGAAATTTGATAGTTGTTGGAGACGATTCTCAAAGCATATATTCTTTTAGAGGAGCTTTATTTAAAAACGTAAAAGATTTTATAGAAGATGACAGAACAAAAGTTTTCAAAATACAAAGTAATTACAGAAGTACCTCTGATATAGTAGGTTTTATTAATCATTTAATACCTTCTAACTCTGTACCTAAAGTCCTAAAGCCTATAAGAAAAAGTTATTTAAAACCTTTTGTTGTGGAAACTTTTGACGATTTGGAACAAGCCGATGCCGTAACCAAAATCATAGAAGATAAATTAAAAGAAGGTTTAGATTACAAAGATATCGCTGTACTATATAGATCACATTCACTATCTATGGTATTACAGCAAAAATTGGATTCAAAAGGTATTCCTTACAGAATACTATCGGGATTGAGATTTATCGAAACCGCACATATTAAAGATATATTGGCTTTTTTAAAGGTATTAAACAATCCTTTGGATAAGATTTCATGGATGAGAGTTTTAAAATTATTTCCTGGGATTGGTAACAAAACTGCATCTAAGATCTATGAAGAGATAGAAACTCGAATAAACGAGGAAAACGATAACATCTCAAATATATTGAAGGAAACTGAAATAAAAAAGTTCAAAACACCCCTGGAATTATTGACAAAACTTTTTGAAAAGAAAGAAAGTAGTCCTGATGAGTTGATAGATATCATTTATCAAGATTTCTACCAAGAATATTCTTTCTTAACTTTTACTGATTCTAAATCAAGGAACATGGATATTGAAAGATTCAGTGAAATTGCCAGTCGATACGATTCCGTGGGTACTTTTATAGAAGATTTGACGCTCAGTGAAGAGCTAGGGGTAATACCCGCGAACGATGAAAAAAAGAACGCCACGAACGGGGTCAATGATGAGAATAAGTTAACTCTCACAACGATTCATGGAGCAAAGGGTTTAGAATGGAAAGTAGTTATTCTCATATCGGTGAATCCAGGAGATTTTCCCAACGGACTTGCAATTAAAGAACAAAAATTAGATGAAGAAGAAAGGCTCTTCTATGTTGCCATAACAAGGGCAAAGAATGAATTATACATTTTGAAACAACTGACTGGAACGACCAACCCTTATTTAAGGAATTCATTTTATTTTGTAAAAAAGGAAAACGATTTTATCAAAAAAATTCCTGAGGGTATGGTCAACCGTTTGAAAATCAATTATAAATAACGATAAATTATTTAAATTGTTATATTTAATTAATTTTTAATTAAGGTCTAATAATGTAAAATATCCACTGGCGTTTTCTTATTTTTTCAAATATACGAAAAATATATATATTTTACTAATATAAATTAAAATAAAGCAGAAGGAGGTGAACTCTCATTTTTGAGGGCATTTGTTTAGTGGCTTCCCTTGAAATGAGAGAAATCTAAGTGCCAACGATTAATCAATTAATAAGATATGGAAGAAAATCTGTAAAGAAAAAGACCAAATCTCCTGCATTACGAGGTAACCCTCAAAAACGAGGTGTTTGTGTAAGGGTATCAACTATGACCCCGAAAAAACCTAATTCAGCTTTAAGGAAGATTGCAAGGGTTAAACTATCGAATGGAATTGAAGTAACTTGTTATATACCTGGAGAAGGTCATAACCTACAAGAACATTCTAACGTTTTGGTAAGAGGTGGAAGGGTAAAAGATTTACCTGGTGTAAGGTATAAGATAATCAGAGGAGCTTTGGATGCTGCTGGAGTTGAAGGTAGAAAACAAAGTAGAAGTAAATATGGTACCAAAAAACCAAAGGCTTAATAAGGAGGTTCTTTACTGAATGAGAAGAAGAACTGCTGAGAAAAGAAACATAGTTCCAGATCCCGTTTACGGAGATATTTTACTTTCTAAATTTATAAACAGGTTAATGTATGATGGGAAAAAATCTTTAGCTCAAAAAATAGTGTATTCTTCTTTGGAAAGATTGGCTGAAGCCACAAAAGAAGATCCAATAGAGGCTTTTCATAAAGCGATAGATAATGTTAAACCTGTGGTAGAAGTAAGATCAAGAAGGGTTGGGGGTTCAACATATCAAGTGCCTTTTGAAGTACCTGAAAACAGAGCCACATCTTTAGCTATAAGATGGATAGTTACTTCTGCACAATCAAAAAAAGGAAGAGATATGATTAGTAAATTATCTCAAGAACTGATAGACGCGTACAACAATACGGGACCTGCCGTAAAAAAGAAAGAAGACGTTCACAGGATGGCTGAAGCGAATAGAGCTTTTGCACATTTCAGATGGTAGTATAGCAGTTTTAGGAGGGATTGTTTTGAAAGAAAGATTATACCCCATAGAAAAAATAAGAAATATAGGAATAGTTGCGCATATAGATGCAGGGAAAACAACTACTACCGAAAGAATTTTGTTTTATGCGGGGACAAAACACAAATTAGGGAATGTTGATGAAGGTACAACTGAAACAGATTGGATGGATCAAGAAAAAGAGAGAGGGATTACCATAACCTCCGCTGCAACGTCCGCCTTTTGGAAGGATCATAGGATAAATATAATTGATACACCAGGCCACGTTGATTTTACGGTTGAGGTGGAAAGATCCTTACGTGTTTTAGATGGGGCGGTTGCCGTTTTTGACGCTCAAGTTGGAGTTGAACCACAATCTGAAACTGTTTGGCGGCAAGCTGACAGGTACAGAGTGCCGAGAATTGCTTTTATGAATAAAATGGATAAAATAGGAGCGAATTTTTTTAACGCTATACAAACAATGAAAGATAAGTTGGGTGCGAATCCTGTTGCTTTGCAAGTTCCAATAGGTTCTGAGTCGGATTTTGAAGGTGTAGTTGATTTACTAACTATGGAAGCACTTTATTGGAAAGATGAAAGTGGCCAAACAATCGAAAGAACCAGTATTCCAGATGATTTAATAGATTTTTGTGAATCGAAGAGAGAAGATTTAATTGCCGCAATTGCAGAGGTTGATGAAGATATAATGGAACTTTATATAGAAGAGGAAGAAATTCCCCTGGCTAAATTGAAAGAAGCGATAAGAAAAGCCACTATTCAAAACAAAATAGTACCTGTTTTTTGTGGAAGTGCTTTTAAAAACAAAGGTATACAACCCGTGTTGGATGGAGTTATCGATTATCTGCCGTCGCCATTAGATATGCCCCCTGTTAAGGCGTTTGATGAAAGGACGGGGGAATATGTAAAAGATATTCATCCTTCCAAAGACGAAGATTTTTTTGCGTTGGCTTTTAAAATAATGGCGGACCCTTTTATTGGTAAATTGACTTTTGCTAGAGTTTATTCCGGTACTTTAAATAAGGGCAGCTACGTGGTCAATACAACTAAAAATAAGACAGAAAGGGTATCTAGACTTGTTTTTCTCCATGCTGACAAAAGGGAAGAAGTTGATTACATAAGGGCTGGAGACATTGTTGGATTAATTGGCTTAAAGGATACTTCTACAGGGGATACACTCTCAGATAAAGAATGTAATATAGTTCTAGAAAAACTTGAATTCCCAGAACCTGTTATTTCGGTCTCCATAGAACCTGAAACCAAAGATGATGAAGCAAAATTGGGTAAAGCCCTAAATGCATTAACAGAAGAAGACCCAAGTTTAAGAAGCTACGTCGACCACGATACTGGAGAAACCATATTATCTGGAATGGGAGAATTGCACTTAGAAATTATCATTGAGAGAATTAAAAGAGAATACAAGGTGAACGTTAAAGTAGGTCAGCCGCGTGTAGCATATAAAGAAACAATAAAACTTCCAGCCGAAGCTGAAGGTAAATATATAAGGCAAACTGGAGGTCGTGGGCAGTACGGACATGTTAAACTTAGAATTGAACCGCTGCCTTTGAATAGCGAAAAAGAATTCGAATTTGTTGATAAAATAGTGGGAGGAGTCATACCAAAAGAATATATACCAGCCATAGAGAATGGTGTTAAGGAAAGTATGCAAGATGGCGTCTTATTGGGATATCCCATGGTGGCTATTAAAGTGGAAGTTTTTGATGGTTCATACCATGAAGTTGACTCTTCAGAAATGGCCTTTAAAATAGCTGCATCTATGGCTTTTAAAGATGCAGTAAAGAGAGCCAAACCCGTTTTGTTAGAGCCTGTCATGAAAGTGGACGTTACAACTCCTGAAGAATACATGGGAGATATAATTGCCGATTTAAGCTCAAGAAGAGGAAGAGTAGAGAGTTTTGAAAACGTGGGAGGAACGAATACCAGAATAATACATGCCCATGTTCCATTATCAGAATTATTCGGATACGCCACAGTAATGAGATCTCTTTCGCAAGGAAGAGCAACCAGTTCGATTCAATTTTCTCATTATGAGGAGGTTCCGGAGCAAGTAACTCAAAAACTCTTAAGTAGAGAATAAGTTCAATAATAATTTATAAGGAGGAGATAGAACAATGGCTAAAGAGAAGTTTGTTAGGGAAAAGACACACATGAACGTAGGAACTATCGGTCATATTGACCACGGGAAAACAACTTTAACCGCCGCTATATCCAAGGCTTTATCTTACAAAGGCTGGGCAGATTTTACACCTTTTGACATGATAGATAAAGCTCCTGAAGAAAAAGCAAGGGGAATCACCATCAACGTTTCACACATTGAATATCAAACAGAAAAAAGGCATTATGCACATATAGATTGTCCAGGTCATGCGGACTACATAAAAAATATGATAACTGGGGCAGCTCAAATGGATGGAGCTATTTTGGTTGTAGCCGCAACTGATGGTGTTATGCCACAAACAAGGGAACATGTTTTGTTGGCAAGACAGGTTAACGTTCCCGCTATAGCTGTTTTTATAAACAAAGTTGACATGGTTGATGACGAAGAATTAATAGACTTAGTAGAAATGGAAGTTAGAGATCTCCTAAGTAGCTACGAATTTCCTGGAGATGAAGTCCCAGTTGTTAAAGGTTCTGCCCTAAAAGCATTGGAAGAAGACAGCCCAGACGGTCCTTGGACACAAAAGATATACGAACTTCTAGATGCGATTGATAATTACTTTCCAGATCCAGTCAGAGAAACTGATAAGCCTTTCTTAATGCCCATAGAAGATATTTTCAGCATTACTGGAAGGGGAACGGTTGTTACTGGAAGAATCGAAAGAGGTGTTGTTCACACTGGAGATCAAGTTGAAATAGTTGGTTTGAGCTATGAAACAAAAAAGACTGTTGTAACCGGTGTTGAGATGTTTAGAAAGATATTGGATGAAGGTGAAGCTGGAGACAACGTCGGATGTCTTTTAAGAGGTATAGAAAAAGATGAAGTAAAAAGAGGTCAAGTCCTCGCCGCTCCAGGTTCAATTACTCCTCACAAAAAATTCAAGGCTGAGGTATACGTATTGAAAAAGGAAGAGGGAGGAAGACACACACCCTTTACCAAAGGTTACAGACCTCAGTTTTATATTAGAACAGCAGACGTTACAGGAACTCTTGTAGAATTTTCCAGCGGTGCAGAGATGGTAATGCCTGGTGACAATATCAATATGACAGTAGAACTGATTTACCCTGTAGCCCTTGAAGAAGGGATGAGATTCGCTATAAGAGAGGGTGGAAGGACAGTAGGAGCCGGTGTTGTTACAGAAATAATTGAATAATCAATTTGAATGTATTATTGTACGGGGAGCTTCAGCTCCCCTTACTAATGAGTTAAAAGGAGGCTTTTTAAAAAAATATGGCCAATAATAAGTACATAAAAATTAGATTGAAAGGATACGACCATAGATTACTAGACGAATCATCAAAAAAAATTATTGATGCCGTAAAAGATACCGAAGCTAAAGTTTCTGGTCCTATTCCATTACCAAATAAGAGAACTGTATATTCGGTAATAAGATCCCCACACAAATATTCATATTCAATGGAACAATTTGAAAAAGTTGTTCATAAAAGAGTTATATATATCTACAATGCTTCATCAGATACGGTTACTAAACTGTTGAAAGTCAATATTCCAGCAGGAGTATCTGTAGACATAAAGGCTTAATGCCATTGTAAATCTAAAAAAATTAAGACGGATATCATTCGGGCTCTGGAGGTGTGAAAATGAAGAGTATTTTAGGTAAAAAAGTTGCAATGACACGAATTTTTAAAGACGATAAAGCCATCCCGGTGACAGTTATCAAAGCTGGACCATGTGTGGTAGTTCAAAAGAAAACCGTAGAAACAGATGGATATAACGCTATACAGATAGGTTTTGAAGAGATACCGGAAAGAAAAGCAAACAAACCATTGATGGGTCACTTCAAAAAGGCACAAGTGCAACCCATGAGATATTTAAGGGAATTTAGAGTAGACAATGTCGATGATTACGAAATCGGTCAAAAAATTGATGTATCAATTTTTTCTGAAGGAGAAAAGATTGATTTAATAGGTAAATCAAAAGGCCGAGGATACTCAGGAGTTATGAAAAGATGGAACTTTTCAGGGGGAGAGAAAACTCACGGTTCAAAATTTCATAGAGATCTAGGATCAACAGGAAATGCATCCTATCCTTCTAAGGTATTCAAAGGGAAAAAAATGGCTGGTCAATACGGAAATGAAAGGGTAACCATTCAAAACTCAGAGGTAGTTTACATTGATGTACAAAACAATCTAATAGCGGTCAAAGGTGGAGTCCCAGGAGCGAGGGGCGGATTGGTAACAATAAGAGAAGCCGTTAAGGCTAAACGCCCAAAAATGAAGTAAGGAGGTCAATTAAGAAATGTCACAGATAGATGTATACAACATTAAAAATGAAAAAGTGGGAACGTTAGATATTAAAGATGAAATTTTTAATATCGATCCAAATATGGATGTACTATATAGATACGTGGATATGCAATTAACCAACAAAAGGGCAGGTACAGCTTCGACAAAGACTAGAAGTGAAGTCAGGGGAGGAGGCCGAAAACCGTGGCCTCAAAAGCATTTAGGTAGAGCAAGAGCCGGATCAATTAGATCTCCTATTTTCCGACACGGTGGAGTAGCTTTTGGACCAAAACCTAGGGAATTTCACAAAGATCTCAACAAAAAAATGAAAAGATTAGCATTAAAATCTGCATTGAGTGTCAGGTATAGAGAAAATAACTTAATTGTTTTGGATGATGTTAAATTTGAAAAACCTAGAACAAAAGATGTAAAAAATATTTTGACCCAATTTGGTATGGATGGTACAAAGGTCTTATTTTTATTTCCTTATAAGCAAGAACAATACGAAAACTTCAAATTGTCTGCAAGAAATTTACCAAAGGTGAAAGTAATTATTGCTGATAATCCTGGGCAAAATAAAAAAAATGTGGATGGTTTGAATGTATTTGATTTAATAAACAATGAGAAAATTGTACTTACCAAAGAAATGGTGAATAAAATCGAGGAGGTGATCGGCTGATGGAGCTTCAAAAAGCGTACGATATTATTACTAGGCCGATCTTAACAGAAAAAACTTATTCTCTCATGCAAGAACGAAAATATACATTTGAAGTTGCGAAAGATGCTACCAAACCAGAAATAAAGGAAGCCATCGAAACAATATTCAAAGTCAAAGTAGAGAAAGTGTACGTAATGAATATGAAGCCGAAACCGAAAAGATTAGGAAGAAGTGAAGGATATACAAGAGGATGGAAAAAAGCAATAGTTAAATTAGGAGAAGGTTACGTAATTAGAGAATTGCAAGGCAGTTTGTAAGAGAGGTGAATAAATAATGGCGTTAAAACAATACAAACCCGTAACACCAACGCGAAGATATATGACGACTTCTGATTTTTCCGAATTATCAAAAGTCAAACCCGAAAAAAGTTTGTTGGAACCTTTGAAAAAAACTGGAGGAAGGAACCATTACGGTCGAGTTACAATGAGGCATCGTGGTGGTGGACATAAAAGAAAATACAGAATAATCGACTTTAAAAGGAATAAAGAGAATATTCCTGCAAAAGTTGCTTCAATAGAATACGACCCCAACAGAAGTGCAAGGATAGCTCTATTGGTATACGCCGATGGGGAAAAAAGGTATATATTATCTCCCAAAGGTTTAAAAGTTGGAGAAACTGTAATGAGTGGTGCAAATGCTGAAATCAAAGTTGGTAACTGCTTACCTTTGGAGAACATTCCTTTGGGTACACTTGTGCACAACATAGAATTTGAACCAGGCAGAGGTGGAAAAATAGCAAAATCTGCAGGGACCTATGCTCAGTTAATGGCTAAAGAAGGTAAATATGCACTTTTAAAAATGCCTTCTGGAGAATTGAGAAGGGTTCGTTTGAGTTGTATGGCTACCATCGGTGTAGTAAGCAACGAAGAACACTCCAATGAAGTTTACGGTAAAGCAGGAAAAACTAGATGGTTAGGAAGAAGGCCTAAAGTAAGAGGTATGGTACAAAATCCAGTAGACCATCCAATGGGTGGTGGAGAAGGAAGGAGCAAAGGTCACATTCCTAAATCCCCATGGGGGACCCCTGCTAAAGGATATAAAACAAGAAGAGGAAAAAAACAATCCGATAAATTTATTGTAAGAAGAAGGGTAAAGTAGACACTTTGGATGGGAAGCGTGGCAAAGGGGCGCTAACAGAAGTTTTAGAGTTTCTAAAGTGTCTAAAACATAAAAAGCAAGGAGGTGCAGTAGGTGGGAAGATCTTTAAAGAAAGGTCCATATGTTCATCCGAGTCTTATTAAAAAAATTAGAGAGATGAACGAAAAGGGTGAAAAAAAAGTCATTAAAACTTGGTCAAGAGCTTCAATGATCCTTCCAGAAATGGTTGGGCACACAATAGCAGTTCATAACGGAATGAAACACATACCGGTTTATATAACTGAACAAATGATCGGTCATAGATTAGGTGAATTTTCTCCAACCAGAAGGTTTGGAGGGCATCCGGACAAAAAAGCGGTTAAAGGAAAGTTAGAAAAGCAAGGTTGAGGAGGGTAGTTTATGGCTACTAATAATGTTTCCAGAGTTCAAGAAGATGGTAGAAAAGTAAAAAGGTCTGTTTATCATAGATTGAGAAAAGAAAAAGAAGCTGCTGAACCAATTGTTGAAGCTAGGGCAGTTACAAAGTATGTAAGAATATCACCAAAAAAAGTTAGATCCATGGCCAACTCAATAAGAAATAAAGATATAAGTGAAGCACTTCAAATACTCACTTTCAGTCCAAAAAAATCAGCACGTATACTATACAAAACTTTGATGTCCGCGATAGCCAACGCCGAGAATAATTTTGGGTTGAACGCTGAAAATCTTTATGTTTCTGAAATAATGGTGAATGAAGGCCCTAGACTAAAAAGACTATGGCCAAGGTCTCATGGAAGAGCAGATATTCTTCAAAAAAGAATGAGCCATATTTATATAACCGTGAGAGACAAAAGTGCCGATAAATAAAGTGAGGTGAATTAAGTGGGATCAAAAGTGCATCCAAACGGCTTCAGGCTTGGAAACAATAAAAATTGGAAATCTGTATGGTTTAACGAAAAGAATTATTCTGATTATTTACATGAAGATGAAAAGATAAGAAATTATCTAAAATCAAATTACGAAGCTGCCGGAATTTCAGATATATTAATTGAAAGACCCAGCGATTCGTTAATAAGAATAGATATCTATGGTGCAAGACTAGGGATTTTGATCGGACGAAAAGGTTCAGAGATAAAAAAAATTAGAGATGATTTGAAAAACATAGTGGGCGATAAAAATGTTAAGGTCTACGCTCAAGAAGTAAAAAATCCTTACGTTGATGCTCAACTCATAGCTGAAGATGTATCGGGTCAACTTCAAAGAAGGGTTTCGCACAAAGTTGCCATGAAAAGAGCTATAAGCAACGCCATGAGAAGAGGCGCTAAAGGCGTGAAAATTATGGTTTCTGGCAGGCTTGGTGGTGCTGAAATAGCAAGAACAGAATGGTATATGGAAGGAAGATTACCTCTTCAAACCTTAAGATCAAACATAGATTACGCTATCGTTCATTCTCAAACTAAATACGGCACCATAGGAATAAAGGTATGGGTCTATCATGGAGATACGATAATTCAATAATGTTACCAAATGGATGGGCTACCAGATGAAGAGGCAAAGTCTTCTGCTCATCCTAAAAGGTAAGGAGCGGAGTGAAGATATCTTTCCCCATCCTTATGGATGGAGCTACGAGATGAAGGGACAAAATATTGTGTTCTTCCTTATGGGTGGGGAGCGGGGCAAAGGGGCGCTAAAGCATGCTAAAGATCGTAGAAATGGTAAAAAAGGAGGAAATCCTAAATGTTAATGCCTAAAAGAGTGAAATACAGAAAACAACAACGCGGAACAGTCAAAGGAATGACAAAAGGTGCTAGTTTGGTACATTTTGGTGACTGGGGATTAAAAGCGATGGAAAGTTCATGGATAACCGCTCAACAGATAGAAGCATGTAGGTTATCTATGGTTAGAACCTTAAAAAGAACAGGAAATATTTGGATTAACGTTTTTCCAGATAAACCAGTAACTTCCAAAGGTATTGGAACAAGGCAAGGAAAAGGTAAAGGTGATGTAGAAGGTTGGGTAGCGGTTGTAAAGAAGGGAAGGGTAATGTTTGAGATAGGTGGAGTCGATGAAGCAACTGCCAAAAGGGCCTTAGAGTATGCCGCCTCCAAGCTACCGATAAGGACTAAGATAGTTCAAAGATATGAAATAGGAGGGGAGCTCTGATGAGAATAACTGAGATGAGAGAATTAACAGACGAAGAGCTCAATGAAGAATTAAACAATTTAAAGGAAAAATTATTTCAATTGAGGTTTCAACTTGAACTTGGACAACTAAAAAATTCTTCAAGTATCAAGCAAGTAAAGAAAGATATAGCTCGAATAAAGACCATCCTCAAAGAAAGGGAACTCGGAATAAGGAGGTAAATTTCATGTCTAAAAAGATAATAACGGGAAAAGTTGTCAGCAATGCGATGGACAAAACGATAACGGTAGAAACAGACAGACTTACCAAACATCCCAAATACCACAAATTTGTTAAAAAAACCAGAAGATACCATGCACATGACGAAAATAACGAATGTGAGATCGGTGATATTGTTGAAATAGAAGAATCTAGAAAGCTTTCCAAAACAAAGGCTTTTGTTTTAAAAAGAATTGTGAGAAAAAATATTTTATCGGAAGAAGTTGAAACACCCGAGTCAGTTGAAGAAGAAGTACAAGAAGCCTTTGGAGGTGAGGTTGATGGTACAACTAGAGAGTAAAGTTAGAGTCGCTGATAACTCTGGAGCAAAAGTTTTAAGAGTTATTAAAGTACTCGGAGGATTTCATAAATCAAAAGGAACCGTTGGAGACACCGTTGTTTGCTCCGTTAGGGAAGCCATACCTCACACAGATTTGAAAAAAGGTCAAGTAGTTCAAGCCGTTATTGTCAGAACGAAAAAAGAGATAAAAAGGAAAGATGGAACCTATATTAGATTTGATGACAATGCTGCAGTACTGGTTGATAAAAATAAATTACCTTTAGGGACGAGGGTTTTTGGCCCAGTAGCCAGAGAAGTGCGGGAAAAAGGCTATGCGAAAATAGCATCGTTAGCAAAAGAAGTTTGGTGAGGTGAAAATATGTATAAAATAAAAAGAGATGACACTGTAATAGTAATTTCTGGAAAAGATAAAGGAAAAAGAAGCAAAGTTTTAAGGGTTATACCAAAGGATAAAAAAGTTATTGTAGATAATGTAAACGTCGTCAAGAAACATCAAAGGCCCACTCAAAAGATGAGGGAAGGGGGAATTATCGAGCAACCCAGTCCTATTGATATTTCAAACGTTATGTTAGTTTGTCCAAATTGTGATCAAAAAACAAGAGTGGGATTTAAATTTCTTGAAGATGGAAGTAAAGTAAGATATTGCAAAAAATGTGGTGAAATAGTAGAGAAATCTTAATTCATTCAAATTTTGAAAACTTGTAAAAATCAAGTAGGTAAGGTAAGAACCAAAAAGGAGGACTATCAATGGAGAAAGTTCAGTATATACCTCTGAAAGACAGGTACAAAGAAGTAGTAATTCCCTCTATGATGAAAGAATTTAACTACAAAAACGAATTACAAGTCCCAAAACTTGTGAAGATAGTTGTTAATATGGGAGTTGGAGAAGGCTCTAGGAACAGAGCTGTTGTTGAAAAACATGCTCAAGAGTTAACAAAGATAGTCGGGCAAAAAGCCTTAATAACCAGGGCAAAGAAAAGTGTTGCCAATTTTAAGGTTAGAGAAGGGATGCCAATAGGGGTAAAAGTAACTTTGAGAGGATGGAAAATGTATAATTTCTTGTATAAATTAAATCATGTTGTATTACCAAAATTGAGGGATTTTAGAGGATTACCATCCGATTCTTTCGATGGAAGAGGTAATTATACCTTTGGAATTCCCGAACAACTAATTTTTCCAGAAATTAGGCCTGATGACATAAATAGAGTTCAAGGTATGGATATAACAATCGTTACCACAGCAAAAACTGATGAAGAAGCCAGGAAATTACTAGAATATTTTGGTTTCCCGTTACAAAAAAAATAAATGGAGGGTGTGAGTAATGGCAAAAAAGGCACTTATAGAAAAATCTAAAAGAACCCCAAAGTATAAAACAAGAGAATACTCACGATGTAAGGTTTGTGGTAGACCAAGAGCTGTTTATAGAGAATTTGGTTTATGTAGGATATGTTTCAGAGAAAAAGCTCTAGAAGGTAAACTTCCTGGAGTTAAGAAGGCTAGCTGGTAAGGAGGGAAAAACGAATGTGGAGCGATCCGGTAGCTGATATGCTAACCAGAATAAGGAATGCCAATTCGGTGTTCAAAGAAAGTGTTGAAATACCCGCTTCGAACTTAAAAAGAGACATTTTAGAAATAATGAAAAAAGAAGGATTTATCAATGATTATAAATTTATAGACGATGGTAAGCAAGGAATACTCAAAGTCTATCTAAAGTACAAAGGTACTAGAAGAGACAAAAAACCTATAATGGAAGGAATCATAAAGGTTTCAAAAAGCGGAAGAAGAGTATATGTTAATACCCGTAACATACCAAAAGTCAAAGGTGGATTAGGTATAGCTATACTCTCAACGTCCTTAGGAGTAATGACCGATAAGGAAGCGAGAGATAAAAAAGTTGGTGGAGAAGTAATCTGTTATGTATGGTGAGGAGGTGCCTAGATGCCACAATCGAGAATAGCTGATAAACCAACAATTATTCCTGATGGTGTAGAATTATCTGTGGATGGACAAACAATAAAAATCAAAGGTAAAAACGGTGAATTAAGTCTAAATTTACCCGAATATTTAGAAATTAATAGAGATAACAACGAATTAATGATTAAGTCAAAAGAAGGCGTGGTTAAAAGAAGTTCCGACGAAAAACGATTAAAAGCGCTCAGAGGCACGTTCACATCTCATGTGAGAAACATGATTAAAGGTGTAACTGAAGGATACCAAAAAGAATTGGAGATTACTGGTATTGGGTACAGAGCGCAACTTCAAGGGAAAAATTTAGTCTTGAATATTGGTTATTCAAAGCCGGTAGAATTTCCGGTGCCTGAAGGAATAACAATAGAGGTTCCACAACCCACACGAGTGGTGGTTAAAGGTATAGATAAATACAAAGTTGGAGAAGTCGCTGCAAGAATAAGAAGTTTGAGAAAAGTTAACGTATACAGCGGTAAAGGTATAAAATACGTTGGAGAAAGTGTTTTAAGAAAAGAAGGAAAGAAAGTTTAAAACATTTCCGCAAAGGAGGTCCCTTTTAAATTGATAAAACAATTAGACAAAAAAGCCCTTAGACGAAAAAGGCATTTAAGAGTGAGAAAAAACGTTAGAGGAACACCAGAAAAACCAAGACTAACAGTTTTTAAAAGTCAAAAGCATATATACGCTCAAATAATAGACGATACCAAAGGTGTCACATTGGTGTCTGCTTCAACAACCCAAAAACAATTGAAAGAAAAATTAGAAAAAACATGGGATGAAAACGCTGCAAAAGAAGTAGGGAAACTTATAGCTGAAAAAGCAAAAGAAAAAGGTATAACAGAAATAGTTTTTGATAGAAGCGGTTACAAATACCATGGAAAAGTAAAAGCTCTTGCTGAAGCAGCAAGAGAAACGGGCTTAAAGTTTTAGGAGGTGTTGGTAATTTATGCCGAGCGATCAGAAAGTAAAAGCTACTGATGCTGCAAATGAATTAGAAGAAAGAGTAATCGAAATTCGAAGGGTCAGTAAAGTAACTAAAGGTGGAAAAACTATTTCATTTCGAGCTGTTTCAGTAGTAGGTAATAGAAATGGAAAAGTAGGATTAGGAGTTGGGAATGCCCGGGAAGTTCCACAAGCCATCAGAAAATCAATTGAAAATGCAAAGAATAATATAATAGAAGTCCCCGTTAGAAATGGAACCATTCCTTACGAAACAATCGGTGAACAAGATGCTTCCACCGTATTACTGTTCCCAGCAGGGCCAGGTACCGGTGTTATAGCTAGTTCAGCTGTAAGAGCCGTTGTTGAATTAGCAGGAATAGATAATATTCTAAGTAAATCCATTAGTTCAACGAACGTATTAAATTTAGCTAAAGCCACTTACAATGGATTAAAAAAGCTAAGATCTCCTCAAGAAATTGCAAAGTTGAGAGATTTAACTGTAAAACAAGTATTTTTTGGTGCACACGAGGGGGTATGAGCGATGTCAAGCCTAAAAATAAAATTAGTAAGAGGAAGAGCAGGTAAGAACAAAAGACAATTAGCTACTCTCGATGCTTTAGATTTAACTAGAAAAGATAAAGTAGTAATAAAACCTGACAATCCCCAAATTAGAGGAATGATAAGGACTGTACATCACTTAGTTGAGTGGGAAGAAATCGATTCTTAATTAAACAAACTGTAAATAAGGAGGCTATATACATGCCACTTAAAATTGAAGATCTAAAACCTACACCAGGATCAAGAAAACCCAAAAAAAGGTTAGGAAGAGGAATTGGCTCAGGATTAGGAAAAACATCCGGAAAAGGGCACAAAGGTCAAAAGGCTAGAGGAAGTGGTAAAATCGGTAAAGCCTTTGAAGGTGGACAAACAAACATTATTAGAAGGACTCCAAAATTTGGATTTTCTAATAAACCATTCAAAAAAGTATATTCTGTTGTAAACGTAGAAACATTAGAAAAGTATTTCTCAGAAAATGAAGAAGTAACTCCAGATATACTTCTAGAAAGGAAAGTAATAAAAAAATTGAACGATGGAGTAAAAATATTAGGAAAAGGAGAAATATCAAAACCTCTTGTTGTCAAAGCTAACTTTTTCTCTCAAACTGCTAGAGAGAAAATTGAAGCTGTTGGCGGGAAAATAGAGGTGATTGAATAACATGTTCAAAGCCTTTAGGAACGTTTTTAGGATTCCTGAATTAAGGGATAGGGTTATATTCACCTTTTTAGCGTTGATAGGGTTTAGGATAGGTATTTACATCCCCATTCCGGGAATAAATATTGAGGCATGGCAATCTGCTTTAAGTGGAGCAGCCCAAGGAGCGGTTGGAGGATTCATCGGTTTTTTTGACGTTTTTGCTGGGGGAGCATTAAGCAATTTATCTATATTTGTTCTCTCAGTAACACCCTATATTACAGCTTCGATCATTTTTCAACTTCTCTCTTCTATAATACCTAGTTTAAAAGAAATGTTGAGAGAAGGTGAAAGTGGGAGAAAAAAATTCGCTCATTACACCAGGATGTTAACGTTAGTGTTAGCTTTTGGGCAAGGATTATTAATGTCCATAGCTGCCAACAATTACAGATCCCCCAACCTATCACCAGTCCTCTTTGTAACTTTAGCAACCGTTTCTATAGCAGCAGGAACGATGTTTTTACTATGGATAGGTGAATTAATCACCGAAAAAGGAATAGGAAACGGAGTATCTGTTTTAATATTTGCAGGTATAGTATCGAGGTATCCTACATATGCAGCAGAAGCTCTCATAGGTTTAACTCCATTAGAATGGATACTCTTAGCGGCTGTTGCCATATTTATAGTAATAGCCGTGGTAGCGGTTCAAACCTCTGAAAGAAGAATTAATATTCAGTATGCAAAAAGAGTGGTCGGCACCAAAATTTATGGAGGTTCCTCAACATATTTACCTATTAAAGTAAATGGTGGAGGGGTAATTCCAATAATCTTTGCTTCGGCTATCATGACTCTACCCAGTATGATTGCTGGAGTGACCAACACGACGGTAGACGATAGGCTATTCGCCATAGGTGCTCCACTTTACCTTGTGTTGTATGGTTTGTTGGTTTTCTTTTTTACATACTTCTACAGTTCTGTTGTTATGGATCCAAACGATGTAGCTGATAATATAAGAAATTATGGTGGGTTCATACCAGGTTTAAGACCAGGAAAGCCGACTGTTAATTACATTACTTCAGTTATGACGAGGGTAACATTCATAGGAGCTATCTTTTTGGTTGTAATCGCTTTGGTTCCCTACTTTATCAGAGGTGCTTCAGGGATGCAGCAAATCTGGATAGGTGGTACCAGTACCCTAATAGCAGTAGGAGTTGCTTTAGACATAGTTCAACAGATGGAGCAACACATGATAGTTAGACAGTATGAAGGTTTTATGAAAAAAGGAAGGCTACGAGGAAGGAGATGAATTTTCATTGAGACTTTTATTTTTCGGACCCCCTGGTGCAGGTAAAGGAACCCAAGCAAAAAGGGTAGCCAAGGAGTTTGATGTTGTACATATATCCACCGGAGATATTTTAAGAGACGCTGTTAGCAAAGGTACAGAATTAGGTAAAAAGGCTAAAGCAATTATGGATCGTGGTGAATTAGTTTCAGATGAAATAATGAATAGTTTGGTAAAAGAAAAATTGGAAGAATTAGATTCTTTTATTCTTGATGGTTATCCTAGAACTTTAGATCAAGCAAAATTTTTGGATCAAGCAACAAAAGAGTTAAAAAAAGAAATAGATGCGGCAGTACTAATCGACGTTTCCGAAGAGGAAATAGTAAAAAGGATAAGTAATAGAAGGGTCTGCCCAAACTGTGGAAAAGTATATAATTTAATTACACTTAAACCAAAAGAAGACGAAAAATGTGATGTATGTGGTACAAAATTAATTCAAAGAGACGATGACAAAGAAGAAGTAGTCAGAGAAAGGTATAAAGTATATAAGAAAAATACCGAGCCCGTAATAGAATATTATAGAAAAAATAACAAAATAATTACAATAGACGGTGTCCAAAATATTGAAGACGTTACAAAAGAATTGTTTAATATTACCCACTTCAGAAATAGGTCAAAGCAACGATTAACTAAAGGTAAATTAAGTTAAGGCAAGAAGAAAAAGAACTAA
>NZ_JBSVZD010000017.1:0-47064 GCF_054051725.1 Petrotoga sp. DB-2
AAGTATGGGCATTGTCAGTTACGCTAATTTTTAACAATTTTTTTGATTTTTACCTCTTGACATATCACCGATTAGCTTTTTAAGATTTTGGTATTTGATTTTTTCCTTTTAATCAAAGAGGTACCCATACTGACCAACCTTCATTTTCACTCATTATAACTTTGAAATCCCCGTACCCATTTTCATCAGTTGTTACTGTACCTTGTATATGACCTGTATAATCGTAGAATGTTGAGTTAGGCTGGCGTGAATTAATACGTTTGGTTCTCACTTCATTTGTTTCTCCATCTGAAATCAATAAAACAAGCCCGTCTTTTTCCACCTCTGGTAGCCCTTCTCTTACATAGCCGTACACATCTTCATCGTTGTTATCAACTTCATACCCTCGCCCATATGCGTAATCTCTTCTTACTTCTAATAGTTTGTCTATTCCTTCTTTCATTCCATATATGTAGTAATCTTTCCAAAAAACAACCGGTGTTCCGTACTCTCTGGTTAAAATATAGGCATAAGCTTGATACTTTCTTCTGTAGATTCCAGGCTTATTGTCTTCGTCTCTATTAGTATCGTGGTTATCAATGAAAGTAACCGCCCTATCCTCATACCCATCTTTGTTCACCAATCCGACAAATTTTAGATTTTTTAAATCTGCGCCATCGATCATATCTTCAAAAAAGGTTCTCAAAGGAAAGTCGAATACTTTCAAACTCTCATTATCTACAGTGTCAAGAAACCTAGCTAATTCGTTTGTATTTTCTATCCATGCTTCCCCGACATAAAACAAATCTTTCGTTGAACTGTCTTGTACATCGTTTATCCATTCATTAACAAACCTATAATCAACATGCTTTACAGCATCTAAGCGAAATCCATCAAAGTTTATATCGTTTACAATCCACTTCCCCCAATTAGTAACATCTTCTTTCACAGCAACATTTTCATAATCAACGTCTGCTCCCATCAAGTAATCATCATTCAAATAAAATGTATAATCCCAATTTTTGCCTTCAAACAAATACTTGCCTTTTGTCTTGGTTTTTTCGTCCCAATCAACTCCATCAAAAGATTGCCAATTCCAAGTAAAATCACTGTATTTACCGTTTCTGCCTGGGAAGTTAAAAACCGTCCATGCTTGTATAGTTCCGCCTGGTTTGTCAGGGCTACTTTCACTCAACTTAACCTCTTCGGTCCCATCGGCACCCATCCTATGATTCAATACCGCATCGTAATAAACCTTTATGTTGTTTGAATGAAGTGAAGAAATTGCATCTTCTAACTCTTCTTTTGTCCCATACTTTGTGCGTTTCGTACCTTTTTGATAAAATTCTCCCAAATCCCAAAGGTCGTATGTTCCATACCCTACATCATCTTCTCCATGCATACCTTTGTTTGCAGGGGGTAACCAAACCGCTGTAAAACCTTTTTCAGATAGCTCAGAAGCTCTCTCTTCCAACAGGACCCATAAATCTTCTTCTTCAGGATGACCCACTAAGTAATCACCTCTTGCCATCTCCCAGTAAAAGGCTTGAAGAATTGTTTCGTTCTGCGGCGAGGGGATCTTTTGATCAAGTGGAAGTTTAAGAAAAGTACCACTGCATCCAAAGAGTACACTAATCAACAGAAATATTAGTATACCAACAAAAACTTTTCTTTTATTTACCAAAACTAAAACTCCTTCCTGTTAAAGATAATTGTCATAAATGGAAATGTTTTCATTCAATTATAACACTAATGGAAACATTTCCACAAACCCGAATAAGAACGATTATGGACGATTGTAAGAGTTTAGAGCAAAATAAATGCAATTAGAAAGCAAAATCTTAAAATTTCTTTATCTTTGTAAGTTATTTGTAATTAACCATATGATTGTTTGTTTGGTATAATTATTAAAAAACTTTTAATGGATTCAATGCCGCAAAAAGGGAGGGGAATTAAAAGTGTTCAACATCGCTGTCATTGTAAACACTTTAGCCGTTTTAATTGGGGGTACATTGGGAACATTTATTGGGAATAAATTGCCAGATAACTTGAGACTTATTTTATTTCAAAGTGTTGGTCTGACTACTTTTTTGATCGGAATAGGGATGGGGTTAGATGCAAGCAATTTGATCGTGGTTTTGGTATCTTTGGCACTGGGAGGAGTAATTGGAGAGTTATTGAGAATTGAAAACGGTCTAGGAAAATTGGCAAACATCGTTGAAAGATCACAGGGAGAAACACCTTTTGTAAGAGGATTTATTACCGCCACCGTTCTTTTTGTTATAGGCCCTATGACGATAATCGGATGTCTAAATGCCGGTCTTTCAGGAGATAACTCTGTTATTTTCTTAAAATCTGTTCTGGATGGAATTTCTTCTATGGTCTTGGCCTCGGTTTATGGTGTGGGGGTTACCTTCTCTGCTGTGAGTGTATTTTTGATTCAAGGTTTGATAGTTAGTTTGGCGGGAATGCTTTCTTTCCTTTCAAATCCTTATTATTTGAATGATTTTACAGCCGTTGGCGGGGCGATGATAATTGCCATTGGAATAAGACTTTTGGAGATAAAAGATATAAAAGTAGGAAATTTCCTTCCTTCTTTGATAATTGTCGTTTTGATAAATTATATTCTTACCTTTTTTGGCAGGTTTTGACAAATTCCTATAAAATATGTTATAATGTTTAATAGAAAGACTAACAAATGTTTTCTTCTTATTTAAACTACTATTCATATCTTTGCCGCCCATACTATATTCACCTATATTTCTAATACTGATGAATTAAACAAAACTAATTATCAAACCTTTTTCGAAAGGTCCTTGTTTTTGTTACTTGTTAAAAAGGCAGAAAGGAGGAATCTAAATGCTTAGATTAGAAGATGCTTTATGGAAACTGGAAAAATATGAGGATGAACTGTTATCTAATACGATACTTTACAATCAGCTTCCTTTAAAAAACTTCGACGAGCAAAAAAATTTTATAATAAACAGATTGAGAGAAATGAATCTACCCAATATTAAGGAAGATGATGAAGGGAACGTATATGTCTCGTTTGTTAACGACGATACATCTCCTACGGCACTTGTTTTCACAACTATAGATGAGATACACGATCCACTTGTTGAAAGATTTGCCAGGGTATTAAAAGGAAAAATAGAAGGTTTAAAAATCGTTTCGTCTTCACTTAAAGTAGCAGCTCTCTTAACTATGATAAAGTTCTTACACTCAGAAAATGTAGACTTAAGAAAGAACGTATTTTTCCTCTTTCTTAACCAGGCAAGAAAAAACAAATTTTTGAGTTTAGGACAGTTTTTACAAGAAAATATCAAAAGTTTGGACTATGCCATTAAAGTCAATGGTATCAATTTAGGAGATCTCGGTCATCGTTCTTTGGGAAAATATGTCTACAAATTAAAATTTTATTCCCGAGATTCAATACACAAAACTTCTAAAACTCCATCAACCCTAGAAATATTGTACAGAATAACTTCTAATCTGAAAGAAAATGCAGATATGGAAGGCACGTCTGTAAGCATCTTAAAACTTGACAGATTTGAGGACAACACTGAAGTGATAATGGAGATAAAGAGCGAAGGAGACCAAGATTTAGAAACTATAAGTGAAAATTTAAGATCCACCGTCACGGAATTGGCTGAAAGATACAATTTAAAGATAAAATTGAATCTACTTTCATACATTCCGACCACTTTCATACCAAAAGACCATCCCTTGATCGAACAGATCAGAGAGGTTCACAGTCATTTAAACATCAAAACCAAATTGGTTGCTTTAGACAAAGATGAAGCATTGATAATTAAATCAGGTATTCCAGCAGTTTCCCTAGGTATAGCGAAAGGTGAAATATTAGATGGCACAGAATATTTTGAAAGAGATGGTGTAATGAAAGGTCTGAATCAAATTTTGATGGTAGTTGATAATGTAACAACAGAAAACTTTGCTGAAGAAGAGATAGATCAGGACATTATAGGAGAAGAAAAAGATTAAACAGAAAGGAAGATAAAAGATGAAGGACAATATTTTAAAACGTTCTTTTCACCATTCAAAGTTTGAAAACATTAAAGAGCTTGTTAAATTAAAAGAAAAACAAGATGTAAAAATATCCCTTGCCTTTCCTTCTTTAAACGAAGAAAAAACAATTGGTAAAGAGATAATCATTATGAAAACAGAACTTATGGAAAAATATCCATTATTGGATGAAATCGCTGTAATTGACTCTGGCTCAGAGGATGAAACAGTTTCTATAGCAAAAGAGTACGGTGCAAAAGTTTTTTACTCCAGTGATATTTTACCCGAATACGGTTTTTACAAAGGAAAAGGGGAAAATTTATGGAAAAGTTTATACGCACTTAATGGTGATATAATCGTATGGGTGGATTCAGACATAGAGAACATACATCCAAAATTCGTATACGGTTTAGTTGGTGCTTTGTTGAATTATCCAGAAATAGGCTACGTCAAAGCCTTTTATGATAGACCCATTGTTGGGAAATCAGCAATGCAACCAACGGGTGGAGGAAGGGTTACCGAATTGGTTGCAAGGCCTTTATTTTCTTTGTTTTACCCGGAGTTATCAACGATAATTCAACCGTTAAGTGGTGAATATGCAGGAAGAAGGGAAATTTTAGAAAAACTACCGTTTTTTGTGGGATACGGTGTGGAAATTGCTCATCTCATTGACATAGCTGAAAAATTTGGCACCGAGATAATAGCTCAAGTGGACCTTGAACTTCGAATACACGACAACCAACCTTTACACTCACTGAGTAAAATGGCTTTTGAACTCACAAAGGTAGTATTAAAAAGATTGGAAAAATATGGAAAATTAGATTTAAAAACCGAATTGAACGATAAACACCTAATGATTCAAAAAAAAGAAAATGAGAAGATATTAGTTCCAACGGAGATACTAAGTGTTGAAAGACCTCCTATCATCACCATCCCAGAGTACAAAGAAAAGTTTTCAAAAGGGGAGAAGGTATGAACAACCTTTACATCTTCCACTATCATTACATAAAAGGTGGAGTTTCTACCGTTGTTAGAAATATTGTAAAATCTCTAAAAGACGAATACAAAATTACTCTCTTTGGTTCAAAAAAAATGGGGATAGATGGGATAGAAGAGGTCTTATCTTACAAAAATGTTGATTTTATTGATTTCCCAGAGCTCGGATACATATATTATGACAGCACCGATTATAAAACTTTTCTTGAACTCAAAGAATCTATAAAAAACAAATTGAACAATTATCACGATGAAAGGGCTATATATTGGGCCCACAACTATAATTTAGGCAAAAATCCTGCATTCACACAAGCATTTAAAGAATTTATCACAACAAAAAATGTACCCACAATTATTCAAATTCACGACTTTCCTGAATGTGCAAGATGGGAAAACTATTCTTTTATAAGAAAATTCATAAATTCTTCCCTATACCCAATAAGAGAGAATATACAGTATGCAACTATCAATCTATCCGATTACAATAGGCTTATAAAAAGTGGTATACCTTCAGAAAATACTTTTTATCTTCCAAACGCTGTTGAATTTGCTAAAAATAAAGATAAAATAAAAGACATTGACAAAGATGAAGTCATAAATAAACTAAAGAAATTGGGATATAACGTTGATCCCACAAATAAAAACATTTTGTATCCTACAAGGACGATAAGAAGAAAGAATATCTTAGAAGCGGTACTTATAAATCGTTTGTATGGAAAGAGTAATCTTCTTGTCACATTACCAGCTAATTCTGATAAAGAAAGGCCTTATGAAAAAGTTGTAAAAGAAACCTTTGAATCTGAAAAAGTTAAAGGAGCTTGGGCTATTTCAGCAAAAGATCCTTCACTTTTTCCATATATACTGAATATTTCTGATCTTTTCTTTTCTTCTTCAGTATTAGAAGGATTTGGAATGATATATTTAGAATCCAAATTCAACGAAAAAAACTTTTTAACCAGAAAATTAGATGTGATAGAAGATTTCAAAAATATACAAGAAATAAGTTATTACGATAGATTTTTGGTTAGTCTTTCTCCTAAAGAAATAAACAAAGTAAAAGAAAAATACGAAGAACAAATTAACAAGATACCTATCTCTGAAGAAAACAAAAATCACTTAAGACAAGATTTAAACAACAAATTTGATAAAGATTTAATTGACTTTTCATTTCTCCCCGTAGAACTTCAAAAGAAATTCTGTATGGAAGAAGAAACAAAACTTAAAGATTTGAAAGAAATCAACAAAGAAATATTTGATAAAATAGAAACGTTGACTACAACAAAGCACGTTGACCAAGGAATAAACATAGAAGATTTCTCTTTGAAGGCGTATAAAAGTAAAATATTTTTATTATTAGATAAAGTGCAATCTAAAAAAGGTAATACAAAGGAAATAGAAGATACAATAATTGACGAAAATATTCTAAAATCTTTTCTAACGATAAACAATATAAGATTACTCTTTTCTTATTGAGCGGGGCGAAGGGGCGCTAACACAACTTAGGAGGCTATTCCCATGTATGAAGATATTAAAAACATTCCCACAATTATAATTAACGGTATGTCTAAAGAACAGATACTCAGAATAATGAAAACGATAAAAAATATGGAAAACTTACCTGAAAATATAATTTTTGCTTCCATTACTCCAACAAGTTCTCAGTGGACAGTCGAAGAACTAATCAAAGAGCTAAAACAGGAAGACATAGAAATGAAAAAAGTAACAGAAAATCTCAAAAAAGGGGTATACGACAATTACAAAAAAGACAGCAAGTGAGAATAAAACTCTCATCGCCTATGTCGATGGAAGTTATGACGTGGAAACAAAAATATACGGTAGCGGCATAGTATTTCTAGATGATGAAGAAAAACATCTCTTCTTTTCTGGTAATAACCCAGAATACTCCTCTAGCAGAAATGTTGCCGGAGAAATAAGTGCATCCATCTGCGCAATGGAATACGCTAAAGAAAAAGGTTACGAAAAGATAATAATAAATCATGATTACATCGGATTAGAGAAATGGTGTACTGGAGAATGGAAAACGAATAAAAAAATAACCATAGCTTATAAAAATTGCTATGATTATTTTAGTAAATTTTTAACAATACAATTCAATTGGGTAAGGGGGCACTCAGGAGATCATTACAATACATTGGCAGATCAATTGGCTAAAAAAGCATTAGAAAGCAAAAATTTCCGTGATTTAATAACGAAATATTTTTATACAAATTGATTTTTTCATGCAATTTCAAACCTGTATCCTTTCTCCACCTTTTCGCGCCATTCTGATTCTTGACCATAATTAAACTTTTTCATCAATTGTCCACAATGTTTTTCCACAATAACTGCTTCCTTATTTTTCCACTCTTTCCAATGGGGGATAACGTAGTTTTTGGAACTGGAGTTAATTTTTCTATTCAATAGTTGTGGTTTGAACTCATAATTCTTTGAAAAACCGTCTTCAAAATTGGTAATAAAATCCAAAAAATCTTTGAAATACTTTTCTCTATCCTGATTTATCAAGAGATCTTCATATCTAAAAACTTTAAAATTTGCTTTGCTGCTCATTTTTTCGAGAATAAAAGAATTAAGTTTGTTATAATACCAGCAGAGTTTTTCAAATTTCGACATATTTTTCCATTTTTGTGCGTAAGGATCATCTTTGAAATCAGTTGCCTTCATGCTTATATTTAAAAAAGGAAAATCTATTTTACTATACAGTAGGGATGCCTTTGTACTCATTACAGATCTGATCCATGTTCGGGGATCTCTAATAACAAATACAACCTTGCTGTTTGGAAATACTTTCTCAAGTAAGTCTACAACTCCATGTAGATGGTTATTCGATTCAACATAAAGCTCAGTGATAACATCTTTAAGTACGGACTTTCGCATTTGTTCTATATACCTTAATGCCTTATCATCGTTAACCCTTCCCGCACGTCTGTCGCTACTAAGTTTATACATAGAATATTTTGGAGTTAATTGACCTATTGTCATTCTTAAAAATCCATATTTTTTAATATCTTTCTTCCATTTGTTCCTATCTGTCACAAAAACTCCAGCGGGCTCATGAGTAGAATAACAATCATCGATCATAGAAGGAAGAACTTTACCTATGAACTTAGTGCCGGTCCTACCTGTGGAGACAATGAAAACTGAATGTTTGTAAATTGGAATAAACTTCACCTCCAAACCTCTTTATGCTTTTAAACCAATACATCTTCAGATTGGCTCATTACAAACTTTGTAATCTGGCTTTCTAACTCTAAAAATCTTTTATCATAAATATTTTTCTCTTCTTTCAAAAGATTTATATTAAAAACATTTAATATTCTAGCAGGTCTTTGCGACAAAATAACTACTTTATTTCCCAGCATCAATGCCTCTTTTATGTCATGGGTGACCATTAATATTGAAAAATAATTTTTCTTCCACATCTTTTCTATATCTTTTATTATTGATAGTTTAATATTTAGATCCAAAGATGTGAAAGGTTCATCCATAAGCAAAATCTGTGGTTCAACTAATAAAGATCTGGCAATATTTACCCTTTGTTTCATACCTCCACTTAATTTAGAGGGTAAAAGATTTTCAAAACCTTCTAAACCTATCATATCGATAATTTGTTTAATTTTCTTTTCATCGTCTAAAACTATTTTTAGGTTGTCGTAAATCGTTCTCCAAGGTAATAATCGAGGTTCTTGGAAAACGTAACCGATCTTATCAACAAAGGTCTCAACTGCTCCTTCACTTTGCCTTTCTAATCCTGAAACGATCCTAAAAAAAGTGGTTTTTCCACAACCAGACGGCCCCAACAAAACGATTTTTTCTCCTTCTTGCATATCAAGACTCCAGCCATCTATAACCAGAAGATCTCCAAACCTTTTGGTTAAACTATCAACTTTTAGTACATTTCCCATCTTTCTAACATCCTTCTTGAAATAATTTTAAATACACGCTCTGTAACTATACCTAATACAACAGCTATGATAGTAATTGCATAGATCTTAGGAACATCGACATACTGTCTCGCCCAAGCAAGTTCTACCCCCAAACCATTTCCACCAACTAGAAACTCTGTAACTAACACAACTTTCCATACATTCCCTATCGAAACTTCTATTGCTGCAATTACAAACGGAATGATCGAAGCTAAGTATACATGCCTAAATATTTTAGACCTTGATACTTTGTACAACCGTACCATCTCAAGCAATTTTCTATCGATGTTCTTAATCCCAGAAGCGGTTGTAAAAACCGTATTAGGTAAAATGGCCATAGTGCTTATTAAAATAGGGCCACGCCATCCAACCCCCCATAGAAATACAACAAAAGCAAGCCAAGAAACCACCGGTATGGCTTGTATCATCATCAGCATAGGCCTAAAAATTTCATATATCGTATCGCTCATTCCCATTAAAAACCCCAAAATTATTCCGATAAAAGAGGAAAGAAACAAAACAATTAAAGTTTTCCATACCGTGTTCCATAATGCCACATAAAACCTCGGTGTACTTAGCTGATTTATTAAATTGCCTAAAACTTCATGAGGAAAAGGTAACACAAAAGATGAACCTATGACAAAAGAAAGAAAGTACCAAAGTAAAACGATCAACACAATTCCAAAAATAGTTTTCATCGATAATAAAATCCTTCTGTCGGTAAAGTAGGCAACCCTTCCGGATAAAGTTCATGCATCGTATTTAAAAAGTTATCTACTTCTTCTTTACATTCCACAATATGAATGTATTCAAAAACCAATCTATTCATAGCTTCTTTAAGTATTGGAACGGGGATAGTTAAGTATTCGTTGGTTATTTTTAATGATTGATCTAAATTTGCATTAGCCCACTCAACACTTTCAGAAAACGCATTCTCAACTTTTGAAACGATATCAGGTTCTTTTTCTAAAATCTCCTTTTTAACAAAAAGTCCTGCTATAGGAAGACCATACTTTGAACCTGAGATTTTATTCCATTCATTTTGAAAGTCTAAAATTATTTCTCCTTCAGTCCCTGTTATAGCTAATGTGGCAAACGGTTCTGGTAAAGCAGCATATTCTACCTTACCTGCTTTGAACAGAGAAACTATCTCCTGGGGAGGAAGGTAGCTGAATTTTACATCTTTATCTGGAACCAAACCACTTCTCACCAAAAGATACCTCATCAAAACGTCTACAGTTTGACCTCGACCATGAGGAGAATAGATTTCATAACCTTTTAAACTTTTTACATCTTCAAAATCAACATTGCTACTTCCTACCAAATAAAATGCTTTCCACTCGTGAACACCTAACAATATTATTTCTAAACCTTGAGCGTATAAATTTGCACCTACGGTTATAGGAAGCACGGCAAAATCTGCTTGATTGGAAACCAATAACGCTACAGCTTCATTAGCATCCTTCCAAAGACTTACATTTATTTCTACCTCTTCTTCTATCGTATCTTCCATCAACCCTGTTACCGGAATGACGGTTGGACCTAAAGGATTAGTGACTGTAATAGAAAAGACCAAGAGTGTAAAGAAAAAAGAGACAATTAACAAAGTTATTTTTTTCATGGGTATTTTCCTCCTGCATCTCTCTAATTTAATATCTTTAGAAACTCCAAACTTTACATATAGCGCCCCTTTACCAGACGTTAAGGGGCAAACCCCTTAAAAACCCCAAAACCTTATTTTGTTTAAAAACTTCTTTTGCACAGAACAGCAAAACACTGATTACAGTCCTATCATTTTCAATATGGTACCAATTTCTGGTTCTACTGGATTGACCCTCGGTATCACACTAATTGCAGTATCGGGATCTTTTAAACCATGTCCCGTGAGTACCGCAACAATTTTACTTCCTTTTTTTATCTTATCCAATTTGAGCATCTTTTTAACACCAGCTACCGAAGCTGCAGAAGCAGGTTCTGCAAACACACCTTCGAGTGATGCCAATTCTTTATACGTGTTCAATATCTCCTCGTCGGTAACAAAATTTATAAACCCACCGGATTCTTTTGCGGCTTCTACAGCCTTCTCCCAATTAACTGGATTCCCTATTCTTATGGCAGTTGCAACGGTTTCCGGTTCCTTTATGACCTGATTTTTTACAATAGCTGCCGAGCCTTCCGCTTCAAAACCAATCATCTTGGGCAACTTGTCTGTTTTGTGATCTTTAAAGTATTCTTTGAAACCTTTCCAGTACGCTGTGATGTTTCCTGCATTCCCCACTGGAATCGCCAATATATCAGGAGATTTACCACCTAATTGATCACATACCTCAAAAGCTGCACTTTTTTGCCCCTCTATCCTGTATGGATTAAGTGAGTTTACAAGGGTTATAGGGTAATTGTCGGCAATCTTTCTAGTAATCTCTAAGGCAACGTCAAAATTACCTTTTATCGGTATAACTATAGCCCCGTGCATTAGAGCCTGAGACAATTTTCCGAGGGCGATTTTCCCTTCAGGAATTATAACCGCTGTTTTTAATCCTGCCCTACTTCCATAAGCCGCAGCGGAGGCAGATGTGTTACCCGTTGAAGCACAGATTATGGCTTTATCACCGTTCTGAACCGCTTTGGTTACGGCTAACGTCATTCCCCTGTCTTTAAAAGATCCCGTTGGATTAGCCCCATCATATTTTAGATAAAGCTCAATATCCCAAATATTACTCATTTTTTCTGCAAATATCAAAGGAGTGTTCCCTTCTTGCAAAGTAATTATTTCTGTTTTCTCATCGACGGGCATGTATTCTTTATAAGCATTTATTATACCCGACCAAAAACTAAAATTTCTCATTGAAATCCTCCACCCTTATTATATTTTTTATTTCTATCACATCATCTAATTCTTTCAACGAATCGATTGCTTTTTTCATTTTTTTCTCTTCGATTGGATGCGTAAGTAAAAATATTGGTACAACAGGATTAAGTCTGTGTTTTTGAATTACAGAAGCGATGCTAACTTCGTTATCTCCAAAAGCCTTGGCTATTTTTGCAAAAACACCGGGTATGTCATTCACTCTCAATCTTATATAGAAAGAGTTTTCAATCTCATCTGTCCCAATTAACTTCAAGCCGTTTAACCTTCCGATACTGTATTCGTTTTCAATATGGTATTTAATACTTTTGGCAGCTTCCATAATATCTGCAACAACCGCGCTTGCGGTTGGCATTTCTCCGGCACCTTGTCCGTAAATCATTATATCTCCAACAACGTCTCCGTGAATCTGTACGACGTTGTATACACCGTTGATTTTTGAAAGCGGATTACTCTTTGGTATAAAAGTTGGATGGACCCTTATATCCAACATCTTGTCTTCGTACCTTTTTCCAATAGCCAATAATTTGATAGTGTATCCTAATTCCTCAGCTATTTCTATATCTTCCCTTTCTATCTTATCAATTCCTTCTACATAGATTGAATTAACATCTATAAAACTCTCAAAGGCTAATGAAGACAAAATACTTATTTTATATGCACAGTCCAAACCACTTACATCAAAATATGGATCACTTTCCGCATAACCTAGGCTTTGAGCCTTTTTTAAAGCATCTTCAAAATCAATGGATTTTTCAGTCATTTGAGTTAAAATATAATTCGTAGTCCCGTTTAGAATCCCATAAATTCTTCCTATTTTATTTGCAATCATAGACTCTTTCAGAGTTTTAATTATTGGGATTCCACCACCCACGCTTCCTTCATAATATACCTTGACATTATTGTTCTTTGCTAGTTGAAATATCTCTCTACCATACTTAGCTAATATTAACTTATTGGCCGTTACAATATTTTTGTGATGGTTGATAGCTTCTTTAATATACCCTAATGTTGGGGTTTCTCCACCAATTAACTCCACCACGAGCTGAATTTCAGGATCTTCTACGATCTCTTTATAGTCTTCAGTAAGCAATGAAGCATCTACATCGTACTTCCTTTTTTTATTCTTTTCATTCACCAAGATCCTTTTGATTTGAATTTCCTCACCTAGTTTTCTTTCTATATCTTCCTTTTTAGTTGTGAGGATATTGTACACGCCTCCTCCAACCGTACCGCAACCAAGAAGACCTACTTTAATCATTGTAACTCCCTCCCTTTTCATTGACAATAACTAACCCCGGATGTTGATAGTTGAAAAAGTTATGAAATATTTTCTTGAATTATGAAATTGAATGTTCAAAAGGTTTTTAATCAAAAGAATTCTATAACAACTTGGTTTTCAACAATTTTATCAACGTACTTTTCAACCTTTAATGTTTAAAAGTACTTTTTCACTAAATTTGTCAATATCTTAGTCGATAACAAAGTTGATAATCAAAGATATCAACATAACATTCGATAAAATCATTAAAAATTTTTTTTGAACATCTTAGTTGATAACGACGTTCAAAATTTTTGCCACTTTTGAACCTAAACAAACTCTCATTAAAAAAGAAAAATAGAACTTTTGAACTATCAACATTACTCTATCTTCACTACTATCACATAATTAAATATAAAAACAAATTTATAAAAATTCAAATTGTCTAACTTCAGATAAAGTTGGCATAGCATTCGCAGCACCTTGTTTCGTAGCAACAACAGCTGCACACTTATTAGCAAAATTCGCATAGTCGACAAGTTCTTCTACGGAAATACTGTAAAAATCCTCCTTAGATAAATCCCTTAGCTTATACAAAATGCCTGCCATGAAAGAATCTCCACAACCTACAGTTTCAACAACTTTTACTTTATAACCCGGAACTCTTTCAATAATACCATCTTTATAAACCAAAGAACCTTCACTTCCTAAAGTCACAAACAAAATAGAACCTTTACTGATGGAAAGTGTACCAATAGCTTCTTCAACATCTTTTTTTCCAGTTATATAAAACAGATCATCATCGCTCATCTTCAATATATCAACTTCTTTAATTATACTCTTCACAAGATTGTTGTAACTTTCCTTATTTTTCAACAAAGACTTTCTAACGTTAGGATCAAAAGAGGTTAATAAACCTCGAGAGATAAAATTGTCAAACAATCTAGTCAAAGTACTCGATGTAGGTTCATCCATAAGAGCTATAGAACCGAAATGAAAGATATTAAATTTTTCATACTGCAAATTCGCTATGTCTTTTAATTCTAACCTAGTGTCTGCAGCATTATCTCTATAAAATTCATATTCAGCCTTTCCTTGAGCATCAACTGCAGCAAAAGCCAAACAAGTTTTCAACCCCTCAGCCGTAAAAGAATAGTCAGTATTCACTCCATTCTCTTTTAAGTACTCAAAAAGAAATTTACCAAATTGATCCTGAGCTATCTTCGTTAAAAAAGAAACATCGGCACCTAACTTTGCAAGACCTACAGCCACATTAAAAGGAGATCCTCCAGGTCGCTTTTCAAAAAGCTCACTTTCTCCAAGTCCTTTGTTTGGAGATTTCGATATAAAATCAAAGAGAATTTCACCCGCACAGAGAATGGCCATATATTACCTCCTATTCACCAACTATTTTTTCGATCTTTAGATAAATGTCATCGCTAAGCTCCCAATCTCCAGCTTCAATATTTTCCAAAACGTGTTTCTCATCTTTTGAACCGGCAATAACTGTTGATACTTGTTTGTGATGTAATAACCAATTTATAGCCATTTGAGATAAAGGTCTTCCAATTCTATTGGCTAAAATCTTTAATTCTTCAACTTTTTCTACACTTTTGATAAAAAGCTCTTTATTCTTAAATATTTCATCCATTGCTCTAGGATCGTTTTTCGGTGGTTCATAATCCTTGGAAATCTTTCCCGTTAACAACCCTTTGGCAAGAGGGCTGTATGGAATCACCGTTAAATCATACTTATCAACGACTGGAAACAGATCTTTTTCAACGTTTCTGACCAATAAGTTGTAATAATTTTGGGTGGAAACAATATCCACATACTTTATCAAAGTCTCTACTTGTTGTGCGCTAAAGTTAGACACACCGACGTATCTAGCTTTTTTGCTATCTAAAATCTGTTGCAACGCCTCAGCAGTTTCTTCTAATGAAGTATTGGGATCCGGCCAATGAATTTGATATAAATCAACATAATCACATTTAAGTCTTTTCAGTGAATCATCTATTTCTTTCAATACCCTTTCCTTTTTTAAATTATTTCTAATTCTTCCCCTTTGATCCCATTCCAAACCACATTTAGTAGCAATGTAAAGATCTTCTCTCTTTTTTCCTTTTAAAAATTCTCCAACTATTTCTTCAGATTGACCTCTACCGTAGGCAGGGGCGGTATCAAAAAAATTAACTCCATTATCGTAGGCTAGGTTCAATATTTTAACACCATTTTCCTTCTCAATAGGTCCCCAATTTCCACCTAACTCCCAAGCTCCGTATCCTACAACAGATACGTTCATATCTGTCTTTCCAAACTTTTTGAACCTCACAAAAACCACTCCTTTTCTAATTGGATTCTTAACTTACAAAAACAAGGGGTATTCCTTGTTATTATTATACCATATAGAAAAATTCGTTAGTTTGTTAATTAGTTTCACAAATATGATAAAATTATATTGGAGATAAGAAATTTTTTGGGGGAGCGCATATTGTGAAAATCAAAAATATTATAGTTACTTTAATTATTATTAGTACATCTATTTTTGCTTTTTCAAAAAAACTTAATATCATTTTAGCCGAATATTATCCGGATATATACATTGAGAATAGTGAAATAGAAGGCTTTGTGATTGATATTCTGAAGGAAATAGAAAAAAACTCAGATTTAACGTTTGAAATAACGGTGAAAAACTGGACTGATGCATACAATACTTTTTTAAGCGACGAAAATTACGACTTAATAGGACTAATAGCGCCAACTCCAGGAAGAAAAGATATTTTGAATTTTTATAAGACGGTTACTTTTATAGACTCATTAATAATGACAAGGTACGATAACAACCAAACGTACGAAGAATTGAAAAATTATCCAGTAGGGGTTTTAGATGGGAGCTTTTTAATAGATACTCTAAAAAATGAAGGATTTAAAGATATTAGAAAGTACACATCAAATGAGAACATCATATCAGATTTGTTAAACGAAAAATTGTCTTCTGCTGCCATAGAAGATGAAAGAATTGTTTCAAACTATGTTATTATTAATAATTTAAAACCTAACATCCGATATGTAAAGGTATTTGACTCGACCCCTCTAACCTTTGCCTCAAAAAAAAATAGCGAAAAAGAACAAGCCTTGAAGATATTTGAAAGTACTCTGAATAAAGTTCTGAAAAGTGAAAGATTCGACATGATTGAAAACTTATGGATGGGAATAAGCACTTCTTTGAGTGTTGAACGTCAAAAAAGTATCAATAGAATGCTTATTGTTTTGATAATAATTTTGATTGGTTTTGTTGTTACTTTAGTTTTCTTTTATTTTAGAAGTAGAAAAATGGTTAACACCATAAACAAAGCTAATATACAATTAAGAGATTCCTATAACAAAATAAGTGATCTTAGCAATGAAAAAGAGACATTGAGCGAAAAACTCATAACGATGTATCAAATATTTTATTCTTTCATTGAAAGTGAAGAAACAAAGACAATTTTAAATGATGCTATAGAAGGTTTAGTTAAATTGATACCCGAAGCCAAAGCAGGAAGCATAGGACTGATAACCGATCATCGATGGGAAATCTATGCTGCATATGGTTTCACCGAAGAAATAAACAATTTAACCTTGCCCGTTGATAAAGTCATAAAAGTAGGAAAACATGTTCAAGAGGTTCATGATTTAGATTCGTATAATGAAGATCTTTCAATGGAAATTACTAATATCTTAACTAAATCTGGTGCAGCCAATTTAGGAAGTAGTTTACTTATGGACTTATACAACAAAGAAAGATTTATAGGTAACATCTCGGTAAATTCAAAAGAAAATAAGGAGTTTTCTGATACTTCAAAAAAAGTAATGGAAATATTTGGAAGATTGATTGAAATTTTTATAGATCTAAAATTTGAGGAAAGAGAAGCTATTGAGGCTTATAATTATTCTCTAAAAAAACTTAGTGATGTTGCAGAACGTTTTGATATGGAAACCTCAGAACATATGAACAGAATCTGCGAAATAAGTTACGAAATAGCCAAAAATTTAGGTTTAAATGAAAGATTTGCTCAAGAGATAAAAACATATGCGTACTATCATGATATTGGAAAAATACTTATACCCCTTGAGATTTTAAGAAAAAAAGGTTCTTTAAATGTTTCCGAGTGGAAAGAAATAAAAAAACACCCCATATATGGGGCGGATATAATCGGAGACGCAGAAATTTTTAAAGTTGCCAGAAACATTGCACTTTACCACCAAGAAAGATATAATGGAAGCGGATATCCATATGGTTTAAAAGGTGAAAAAATTCCGATTGAAGCTAGGATAGTTGCCGTGGCAGATGTATACGATGCGCTCAGAAGTGAAAGACCTTATAAAAAATCTTTTTCACACGAAGAAAGCATGAAAATATTATTAGAAGGAGACGACAGAACCTCTCCAGAACAATTTGACCCTAAAGTATTAAAAGTGTTTGTCAAGATCGCAGAAAAGTTTAAAGATATGTACTAAAATAATTACATAAAAGTTAAAAAGGCAGAAAGAACGAGCAATTTGGAGAAAAAACGAGAAAAAAAGAGATTTAGCCTTCTAATCGAAAATAATCGCCGATAATCGTCTTTGATCACCTATAATCGTCTTTTTTGACTCTTGATACTTTTACTAATATGTGTTATGATACATATGAAAATTAGCACTCTTAATGTTTGATTGCTAATGAACAAAAAAATAAAAATTGAAATAAAATAATTAAAATAAAAAAAGGGGGTATCATAACATGACGGTGAAACCATTAGGAAACAGGTTACTCATTAAGCCAATTACCGAAGAAAGAAAAACTGAAGGTGGTATAGTACTACCAGATTCAGCAAAAGAAAAACCTCAAAAGGCAGAAGTTAAAGAAGTCGGGAAACTAGACGAAGATTATGATTTAAAAGTAGGAGACAAGGTAATCTTTTCTAAATATGCAGGAACTGAAATCAAGATAGATGATGAGGATTATATCATCATTGATGTGGAAGACGTACTAGCAAAAGTAGAAGACTAAAAAATGGGAGGTGTTGATATAAGATGGCAAAAATGTTAAAATTTAATGAAGATGCAAGAAGAGCTTTAGAAAGAGGCGTTAATACAGTTGCAGATGCTGTTAAAATAACTTTGGGACCTAAAGGAAGAAACGTAGTTTTAGAAAAGAGTTGGGGATCTCCAACTATCACAAATGATGGTGTTTCGATTGCTAAAGAAATTGAATTGAAAGATAAATTTGAAGCACTTGGAGCAGAATTAGTTAAAGAAGTAGCTTCCAAAACAAACGACGTTGCGGGAGACGGGACAACTACCGCTACAGTTTTAGCACAGTTTATGATTCAAGAAGGATTGAAAAATGTTGCAGCTGGTGCTAATCCAATATTGATGAGAAACGGTATCGCTAAGGCTACAGATAAAGCTGTAGAGCAGATAAGGAATGCTAGCAGAAAGTTATCAAGTAAAGAAGACATTGCACATGTAGCTTCTATATCTGCTAATAACGAGGAGATTGGAAATATTATAGCGGAAGCTATGGACAAAGTAGGAGAAGATGGAGTTATAACCGTTGAAGACTCTAAAACTCTTGAAACTTATGTAGAATTCACAGAAGGAATGCAATTCGATAGAGGATACATCTCTCCCTATTTTGTAACAAATACTGAAAAAATGGAAGCTGAAATGAAAGAACCTTATATATTAATTACAGATAGAAAGATTTCAGCTGTAAAATCTATAGTTCCAATTTTAGAAAAAGTTGCTCAAGCTGGAAAACCGTTGGTAATCATTGCTGAAGATGTAGAAGGAGAAGCTCTTTCTACGTTGGTTCTCAACAAGCTGAGAGGAACCTTGGAATCAGTAGCTGTTAAAGCTCCTGGTTTTGGAGACAGAAGAAAAGAAATGCTAAGAGATATTGCCATTTTAACTGGCGGTACTGTAATATCTGAAGAAATTGGTCTTACCTTAGAAGATGTTTCCATTAATGATCTTGGTCAAGCTGATTTGGTAAGAGTTGCAAAAGAAGATACTATCATTGTTGGAGGAAAAGGTGAACCTACAGCAATAAAAGAAAGAATAGCTCAGATAAAAGCTCAAATTGAAAATACAACTTCCGATTACGAAAAAGAAACATTACAAGAGAGATTAGCAAAATTATCTGGTGGGGTTGCTGTGATTAAAGCCGGAGCGGCTACAGAAACTGAGTTGAAAGAAAAGAAACATAGAATAGAAGATGCCTTATCTGCAACGAGAGCAGCTGTGGAAGAAGGAATAGTTGCAGGTGGAGGTGTAACGTTACTCAAAGCCAAAAAAGCCGTTGAAGAATTTGCAAACACATTGTCAGGAGACGAAAAAATTGGTGCACAATTAGTAGCAAAATCTTTAGATGCGCCTGTAAAGCAGATAATTAGAAATGCTGGTTTAGAACCTGCCATAATTATTGAAAAAGTACTCGAAAAAGATGATTCAAAATATGGATACGATGTTCTAAAAGAAAGATATGTAAACATGTTTGAAGCTGGAATAATTGATCCAACTAAAGTTACAAGAAGTGCACTTCAAAATGCTGCGTCGATTGCTTCTATGCTTCTAACAACAGAAGTTTTAGTAGCAGAAGAACCAAAAGAAGAAAAAGGTCCAGAAATGCCAGCAACACCAGATATGTACTAAATTAAGACAGTAATAAAAACAGGCGTGCCATTGTATATGGCACGTTTTTTTATGGTATAATAAAATAGTAAGTTTCACTAACAAAAAATGGGGTGAAAGATTTGGCTGTAGTTTCCATATTATCAGGTTTAATTAGTATGGTGATATCTATAAAATTGATAAAAAAAGTCCATTGGGCTATTCTTATTGCAACAATTGTAACCGCACTAGTTTCTTTGAATTTGAATTATATTGGTAGTAGTTTCCTAGAAACTATTACACAAAGCGATTTTTACGAAGTGATTGTTGTTATCTTTGGAATATATCTACTATCGGATACTATGAAGGCAAGTGGAAACTCACAGAAGTTTGCCAAAAACATAAGAACATTATTCAATTCAAGACAGGCAGTAGGATTGATGCCTATGATGCTGGGATTACTACCCATGCCGGGAGGAGCTATGTTCACTGCACCGATGGTTAAAGATATAGCTGATGAAAGCAACATTAATAGAGTTGAAGCTACGGCAATGAACTATTGGTTCAGGCACAGTATGGAATTTTTTTGGGTACTGTATCCTGCATTAATTTTAGAAAGTGCTCTTACGGGAATAAGTTTAACAAAATTATTATTAATACAACTTCCAATAGGATTATTTGCAATTATTGGTGGTTGGATCTACTTCAAAAATGGTAAAATCAGTCTAAAAAGAGACAAGAAATTATGGAAAGAACTTTTTGAATCTATACTCCCAATATTAATTATAATCGTTGGAGTAATTGCTTCTTTACCTGGTTGGCTTGTTGTTTTAACGGTATCTTTAATATATACTTTTTATCATAAAAACTACAAAGATCTACTAAATATAAGATGGGAAACTGTGTTGTTGTTATTGTTTGTTTTTTGGTACAAAAATTTTGTAACTGTGTCAAATTTATCCAACGATTTTGTAGACAATCTAACTACGTGGGGAGTAAGTCCATGGTGGATAATAATGATCTCTCCGATTATTATAGGATTGATAACTGGAATAACTCAGGCAGGTTTTGCGGTTACAATGCCGATAGCTTTGTCGTTCGTTGAAGCGGGAGTTATTTCTTTGGTGCCGGTTGCGATAACCACATATTTTTTCTCTGTATTGGGAGTTCTTCTATCACCTGTTCATCTCTGTCTTTTACTTACATCAAAATATTTTGAAGTCGATATGTTTAGTGTAATAAAAAAAATAATCATTCCCATTTTTTGTGCTATAATAGGGTATCTTGTAGTAATGCTACTTTTCATTTTTTGATCAAAAGGCGGAGGAATTAACATGAAAAAACGCTTTATACTTTTCTTAGTAGTGATTCTTGTTTTCTCAAGCATAATTACCGCTGAAGATACCGCAACTGAACAAAGTACCAACACAGCTAAATTTACTCTAAATGTAGACGATTTAAGCAGGAGCCTTGTTCAGCAAAGTACTAATTCTTATCTGGATATAATTTCCAATTTTTTAACTACATATGATTATTACTTTCTTGTTGGAACACCCGTGGTTGGATACACAGTTGGTTATCTTACAAACGATTACACACTAAAAAAGGTATCTGAAGATGCTATTATGTCTTCCGTTATTAGCGGAGGAATAACCTTGCTAACAAAAATCGTCGTTGGCAGAGAAAGGCCATATGCTGAAGACGGTTCATTTTCATTCAATCCATTTGCTCCCCTTACTCAAGGGGATGCTTATGCTTCTTTTCCTTCAGGACATTCTGCCATTGCCTGGTCTATATATACTCCATATGCGAAAGAATATAGCTGGTGGATTTATATTATACCAACAACTATATCGTTTTCTCGCATCTATGAAGATGTGCATTGGCTCTCGGACGTGGTAGCTGGTTCTTTCCTGGGGTATTATACTGCGTCTTATGTCTATTATTTTTAAGTTAATTATTTTTGTTTTTTAGATAATCTTGATACTTCTTCCAATCATTCAAAAATCTTTCAAGACCTATATCCGTCATGGGATGTTTGAACATTTTCTCAAGTACTTCAAAAGGCATAGTAACAACATCTGCTCCAATCAGACCAGCTTCTAAAACATGCTGAGGATGTCTAACGCTAGCCACGATAATTTTTGTCTCATATCCGTAATTGCTGAAGATAACTTCAATTTCTTCTACTATATCCATTCCGGTGTTTCCTATGTCATCCATTCTACCAATGAAAGGACTCACGTATGTAGCTCCTGCCTTGGCTGCAAGAAGAGCTTGTAAAGGGCTAAAAACTAAAGTTGCATTGGTCTTAATACCTTCTTTGGATAAAGTTTTTATCGCTTTAATTCCATCAGAGATTAAAGGTATTTTAACAACTACAAATTCACTTAAATTTGCTATTTCCCTTGCTTCTTTTACCATTCCTTCGTAATCTGTGGATACAACTTCGGCACTTACCGGTCCTTTTACAGTTTCACAAATTTCCTTGATCCTTTCTTCAAATACGGCATTTTCTTTTGAAACCAACGTAGGATTAGTTGTCACGCCGTCAACTATCCCCCAAGCAACACCTTTTCTGATTTCTTCTATGTTTGCAGTGTCTAAAAAAATTTCCATTCTCAAATTTCCCTCCCTACTTTGATTTTTGTTATTACAATTATAGCATATTCAGTTCTTCAATTTCTTTAAGATTATTTTATCGCCATTTTTAACGAATAAGCCTTCTTTTTGCATCTCTGAAAATACCCTCGATAAAGAAGGCCTTGCTACACCAAATAAATTAGCTAACTCTTCTAAAGTTAGAGTTATAGTTAACTCGCTGGGTTTATTTTGCTGATTGTAAAGATTTAAAAGATACATTGTAATCTTTTCTCTAATTGTATGAAAAGAATTCACCCGTAACTTCGCAGTTACGAACTGAAACTTTTCGCCTATATCTTCAAGAAAAGAGACTAAAAGAACCTTGTTACCTTGAAATAATCTTATCAAATCTCCTTTTTCAATATATAGCATAGCAACATCTTTAACCGCTAAAACATCAACAGGTAGTAAGTTATCTTTTGAAAATAACAAGGCAGAAGCTAAAATCTCCGGAGATTTTATCCTTTCTACTTCTAAAATTTTCCCATTAAAATCAACCATTTCTGTGATAACTTCTCCATCGATTAAGATCATTAAATTTTCAACTTTTTCCCCAGAAGTATAGATAAGGGAACCTTTTGAAAAATTTTTAATTGAATAACGAACATTACCAAAAATTTTCATCAATTCGGCTTTTGAAAAATTTTTAAATATCTTTAATTTACCTAGTCTATCAATATAGTTATCCACGATTCAATCACCTCAAAATTTTTAAAAAACAATGTGTGTAACATTTGTTACTGACAAAATTACTCCGATTTAATTATACTTAAAATGAAAGGGAATTCAAAATTCTTTAAATAAAGAAAAGTTTAAGTGTCAAGACAAATAAAATCTTAGTAAGGAGGAAAAAAGCGAATGGAGATGTTTTGTTATCAATGTCAAGAAACCTTAAGAAATGAGGGTTGTGTGGCTCAAGGTGTATGTGGAAAAAGTCCAGAAACTTCAAACTTGCAGGATCTATTGATTTATATACTAAAAGGGATTTCCTATTGGGCTAATAAAGCAAGAGAATTGGACGTAGAAGATGAAAGTGTTGACCTTTTTGTGGCAGAAGGCTTGTTTGTGACAATAACTAACGTTAATTTTGATAAAAAAAGAATAGCTAGATACATTGATAAAGCACTAGATAAAAGAAGAATTATAGAAAATAAATTCAAAGAAGTTTATGAAAAAAAATACAACGAAAAATTTCGGGAAAAAGTACCTGATGCCGCAGTATGGAATCCAAAGGATAACAATGAAGACGAATACTTAAATAAAGCCGTTGAAGTAGGTGTTTTATCGGAATCAGACGAGGATATAAGATCGCTTAAGAACTTTCTTGTAATTGGTTTAAAGGGAGTGGCTGCTTACACCGATCATGCCTATATCTTAAAACACTTCAACGAAGATATACTTGCCTTCATCGAAAAGGCTTTGGCGGAAACCCTACGTGAAGATATCACCGTTGATGAATTAATAAATTTAGCACTGAAAGCTGGCGAATATGGGATAAACGCTATGGCTTTACTAGATGAGGCAAATACTTCGATCTTTGGAAATCCTGAAATAACCCAAGTTTACACAGGGACATACGAAACACCTGCTATTCTAGTCAGTGGTCATGATCTTTTGGATCTGTATGAAATTTTAGAACAAACTAAAGGTAAAGGAATCAAAGTATATACCCACGGAGAAATGCTACCAGCAAACGCCTATCCCGAATTAAAAAAGTACGAACATTTAGCCGGTAATTTTGGAGGTTCTTGGTGGAAGCAACAACAAGAGTTTGAAGAGTTTGGTGGAGCTGTAGTAATGACAACGAATTGTATTCAAAAGCCAAGAAATTCCTACAAAGACAGAATTTTCACAACCGGACTTGTGGGATGGCCAGGGGTTCAACATATACCAAATAGAAAAAAGAATGGTCAAAAAGATTTTGCTCCTGTAATACAAAAAGCACTCGAAATTGGCCCCATCAAAAAAAGAGATGGAAAAACTATAACCATTGGATTTGCTCATGAACAAACAGCTAAAGTTGCTGATAAAATTGTCGAGGCAGTAAAATCTGGTAAAATAACCAAATTTTACGTCATGGGTGGTTGTGATGGAAGAAACAAAGATCGTGAATACTATACTAATTTTGCCAAAAATCTCCCAAAAAGCTCCGTTATTTTAACCGCGGGTTGTGCAAAGTACAGGTACAATATGCTTGATTTAGGGGATATTGATGGAATACCAAGGGTTATAGATGCAGGTCAATGTAATGATTCTTATTCTTTAGTTTTAACAGCTTTAAAATTGAAAGAAGCATTCGATTTAAAAGATATAAATGAACTACCTATAGAATACAACATAGCTTGGTACGAACAGAAAGCCGTAACTGTTTTATTATCATTGTTATATATGGGAGTAAAGGGAATAAGATTGGGTCCAACACTACCGGCCTTTCTATCACCAAACGTTTTGGAGACGGTTGCAAAAACTTTTGATATAAAAACTATATAAATAATTTTTCGTATAAAAGGCGTCCAATCTTTGGCGCCTTTCTTTTTTTAAGTGGTTACAATTGCAATTTGATAAGGAAGCTGGAAGAGAGTGAAGATCCTCGGATTTCATCACAGAAGGAACAACATATTGTAAACAATTATCATTTCTGAACTGAAATTATTCAACAAAAAATCATTGTAATACCTTTTTCATCATCTCTTCAGTCTATTTTATCAACCGTATTTGACAAGGCAGATTTGACATAAAAATTGAAATATGATATAGTGTTTTTGAAAGAACATCCTCAAGGGTAGGGTGACAATATTCAATAAAAAATTTTATAGCCTACCGTGAGTTAAAAATCTATAGCATGAGGATACTTAGAATTAATAACAATTATTATTTACATTTGGAGGCGTCATGTCGGTTAAAATTGAAGTTAAAGATGTTGTCAAGATCTTCGGAGACAAACCCGAGTTAGCTATAAAAATGCTTAAGGAAGGTCATAGTAAAAAAGAGATATTGAAGGAGATAGATCAGACCGTCGCTCTTCAGGATATTAGTTTTGAAGTAGAAGAGGGAGAAATCTTTATACTTATGGGGCTTTCAGGCTCTGGAAAATCCACATTGATAAGGTGCATCAATTCTTTAGTTAAGCCAACCAGCGGATCTGTATCTATTGATGGAAAAAGAATAGATGTTATGGATAGAAAACAGCTTAGAGAAATAAGAGGAAAAAAGACTGCTATGGTTTTTCAACATTTCGCCCTTTACCCTAACAGAACAGTTCTTGATAATGCAGCCTTCGGTCTTGAATTAAGAGGAATGCCCGAAGACGAAAGGTACAAGAAAGCAGAGGAAGCTCTTGAAAGAGTTGGTCTCGCTGGGTGGAAAGACAGATTTCCCACAGAGCTAAGCGGGGGAATGAAACAGAGGGTCGGACTTGCGAGAGCTTTAGCAGTAGATCCTGAGATCTTGCTTATGGATGAGCCATTTAGCGCTCTTGACCCACTGATAAGAAACGAGATGCAGGAAGAGCTTCTAGCTCTTCAAAGAGAGATGAAAAAGACAATAATCTTTGTTACCCATGATCTTGATGAAGGACTCAGATTGGGGGACAGGATAGCAATAATGAGAGATGGGCGTATTGAACAGATAGGGGATGGAAGAGATATTGTGACCCAACCGGCTAACGAATATGTTGAGCACTTTGTTGAGAAAGTAAATAGAACAAGCGTCCTTAGTGTAGAGGATGTTATGATCACCCCGAGAGATGTTCTTAGGGAGGGAGAAAGTTCCTGGACTGCAGTTAAAAAGATGCAGAGGAATGATATGAACTACATCTTTGTCATAAACAAAAACAACAAACTTATTGGGATGCTTATGCTCGAAGATGCTATGGAGCTTGTGGATGAAAATGAGAAAAATATTAAAAAAGCACTGAAAAAGCCGGAAATCTTGGAACCTTCTGCCTCACTTGAGGAAGCTTCCTCAAAGATCCTTAGCACAGGAATAGGTGTGGCAGTGGTCGATGAAGAAAGACACCTGATAGGTGAAGTGAGCTGGAAGGAAATTATGGAGATAATGGGAGGAAGCAGATGAATCTGATGGAAGCATTACCCAAAATACCAATAGGTAGAGGCGTGGAGATAGCACTGGACTTCATCATAAGAACTTTCATGCCCTTCTTTGATGCGATAACGATGGCATTTAATGGTACGATCTCAGCTCTAGAGAGTGCTCTGCTATTTTTGCCTCCCCTAGCGCTCATAATCATTATTGCGATTGTAGTGTGGCTAGTTGGGACAAAATGGCTCTCCCTTGGAACATTTGTTGGTCTTCTTTTAATTCTGGATCTAGGCCTATGGGAAGAGCTTGTGGAGACTATGGCTTTGGTATTCATAGCTGTCATCATAGCTCTTTTATTGGGCATTCCATGGGGAATCTGGATGACAAGGAGTAATATTGTTAACAAGATAACATCCCCATTGCTCGATTTCATGCAGACCATGCCTCCCTTTGTATATCTTATTCCCGCAGTTATGCTATTTGGTATAGGAAAGGTTCCGGGACTTGTTGCGACGCTAATCTTTTCTATCCCGCCGCCAGTGAGACTCACATATCTCGGCATAACACAGGTGTCAGAAGATTTGAAAGAAGCTGCAAGAGCTTTTGGAGCAAGTGAAAGGCAAGTTCTAACAAAAGTGGAACTACCTTTGTCCATACCAAGTCTTCTTGCTGGAGTGAACCAATGCATCATGTTAGCAATATCTATGGTTGTTATATCATCTATGATAGGCGCAGGTGGTCTTGGTGAATTGGTTCTGATGGGAGTCAATAGATTAGATATTGCGACGGGATTTGAGGGAGGCTTAGCAATAGTAATCCTGGCTATGGTCTTTGATAGAGCTAGCAGGTCTCTGGGTAATTATAGAGAGATAAGAAAAAAATTTAAACGTAAAGAAAAGGAGGCGAAAAATTGAAAATAATGGAAAAGAAAATGGCTTTTGTTCTGTTGGCAGTCTTGCTATTTTCATCTGTGTTGTCAGCAGCAGAAAAAGGCGAAATAGAGATAGCATATGTTCAATGGGCTTCAGCAGAGGCTCAGACGCACATTTCAAAGATCTTGTTGGAGGAAATGGGATACGATGTGACCATAAGAGCTGTATCTGCAGCTGTGATGTGGACAGGGTTGGCAAATGAGGATGTTGATCTTTCAGTATGTGCATGGTTGCCATATACACATGAGGGCTATTGGGAGAAGTATAGTGAGGACGTAGTTGATCTTGGACCCGTGTATGAAGGAGCAAGGATAGGGCTCGTTGTTCCAACCTATGTTTCAATCGATTCTATAGAAGAGTTAGCAGAACACAAGGAAGAGTTTGGGGAGAGAATAGTTGGAATAGAGCCTGGAGCAGGGATAATGATCCATACAAGGGAGGACGCTATGCCAGCATATAGGCTGGAGGATTGGAACCTTGTATCCTCAAGTGATCCGGCAATGATGGCCGAGCTAGAAAGGGCTGTTCAGAGAGAGGAATGGATTGTAATAACTGGCTGGACCCCACACTGGATGTGGTTCGCATACGATCTCAAGTTTCTCGAAGACCCAAAAAATGCTTATGGCGAGGAAGAGAATATAAGAGCAATAGGCAGAAAAGGTTTTAGAGAAGATTTTCCAGAGGTTGCAGAGTTCATTGAGAACTTTAAGATGAACGATGATCAATTAGGTGAGGTCACCTATGATATAAATGTGAACAGAACCAATCCTGAGCAGGCTGCAAAAAAATGGATTGAAGAAAACAGAGATGTTGTCGAGAAGTGGCTGCCCTAGATGTGCTTAGATCTGTAGAACACTAAACTGCAGCCGGGGCGTGTTAGATCATAATTAATTGTCATTGAAATCGGGTAATGGTTAGATAGTATTTATGTCTTCGAACTTGATTTGCTTTTTGTGAGTTGAATATTGTATATAATTTATCCACAAGAGCATTTTTTTGAACCCCTTTGGGGGGTTCTTTCTTAATTTTACCATGTTTAAACTTTCGTACGTTTTCTTTAGTTGAGATTTAGTTTTTTCGCTAACAGTATTGCTTTCAAGCAACCGTTGGAATGGAGTCTTAGGTTTCTCATATTCTTTTTTTATTGTTTTATCCTTGTCGTTCTTTACTTTGTTTTTTAGTTTAAAATTGGGTATGAAGAGTTATCTAGTAAGTCTGCTTTGCTGTAAATCTCGTTGAGCAGACTTACCTCTTCTTCACTCTCATCCCTGAAATACCCTACCAATTTTCTTACCTTATCCCCGTTCTTTTGTTCCACGTGAGCGTTATCATTTTTCTTGTAAGGCCTACTTCTTGAAAGATTAACTTTGTTATTCCCTTTTACCTTTTCAAAGGCATGTCTTCCAAGGTTTGCTGAAATTGCTACCTTTTGATATATAAATGCATTACCTTCTTTGCTTTTTCTGTTTTTAAAAGTTCATACAGTGAAAATCTGTTATTCTTTTTCACGGACATCTAATATGATCTAATGCGAATACAAGTTCCAACAAGAATAAATATGATATAATATGAAAGGAAGGATTGCTAACTTTTTATAGGAGGGATAGAAGTGAATTTAAGTAATGCTCAATACTTAGAGATTTTAAACCATTCTCTTTCATCAGGGGGAGAGTATTCGGAAATCTTCTATGAAGATTTTTACGGTACCTCGATTGTTTACGATAACGGTAAAATTGAAAAAATAAATTTTTCAAGTAGAAAAGGTGCAAGTATAAGAGTTGTATCAGCTGAGGAAACGATTTTTGCCCATACTAACGATCCCACTTACGAGAATCTTATGAATCTTGCAGAGACTTTGAGAAAGAACGCAAGTGAAAGGTTCGGTTCTAATAATATCGTAAAGGTTGAAGAATTGAAAGAGGCAGAAAAGAGGGATTTTGCACCATTTGAAATACCTTTTGACAATGTATCTGTAGAACAAAAAGTAGAAAAGGTTATTAAAGGTGTAGAATTACTAAAAAATGCTGATAAACGTATCAAACAGATCACCGTTTCTTATTCAGATAGTAGTCGAAAGGTAAAAATAGTGAATTCAGAAGGAAAAATAGTTGAGGATATCAGAAATTATCCACGTTATGCTGCTATAATATTTGCACAAGACGAGGAAGGGAATCTGTTTAGAGGTTATTCCTCTGATGGAGCAAACATGGGATTTGAATTTTTTACAGATGAGATGATAGAAAAAGTAACAAAAGATGCCGTCAGACAAGTAGTTTCACAAATAGAAGGAGTAGATGCTCCTGCAGGAGAATTCACCGTTGTTTTGTCCTCTGAAGCTGGAGGAACCATGATACATGAAGCATGTGGACATGGTATGGAAGCAGACTTGGTTCTTTCTGGTTCTGTTTACAGAGAAAAAGTTGGGAAGGAAATCGCTTCTCAAAAGATTACCGTTGTAGACGATGGAACAGATAAAAACAAAAGAGGAACACTTAATTACGATGATGAAGGAACACCAACCCAGAGGACCGTTTTAATCGAAAAAGGTGTGTTAAAAGGATACATGCACTCAAAAATAACTGCCAAAAAATTTGGTGTTGAACCCACAGGTAACGGTAGAAGGGAATCTTATATGGTTCTACCCATTGTCAGGATGAGAAACACGATGATCTTACCAGGAGAAGATGATCCGCAAGATATAATTAAATCTGTAAAATACGGTATATTTGTAAGGAAGATGGGTGGGGGACAAGTGGATGTAATAAGTGGTGATTTCCAATTCGGTGTTGATGAAGGTTATATTATAGAAAACGGTGAAATAAAACAATCGATCCGTGGAGCTAGCTTAGTTGGCAACGGATTAAAAGTCTTAGAAAGCATAGATATGGTTGGTAATGATCTGGGATATGGTGTTGGAACCTGTGGTAAAGATGGTCAAGGGGCCCCGGTTTCAGATGCTCAACCTACTATAAGAATACCGAAATTAATTGTTGGTGGAATAGTAAAAGGGGGTAACAATTAATGACTAATATAAAATCAATTATAGAAAAATCCATGAAAGAGATAAAAAATAAAGGTCTTAAAGGACAGATAAATGTGTTTTCCACTGAAAGTAAAAATGCTTCTTTCAGTAATGGAAAGTTAGAACAGTTAACTGAAGGAGAAAAAGGGGCAGCAGGTATCAAAGTTATTTCTCCTGATGGAAGAACAGCTACATCGTCATCTAATATTTTAACAGAAGAAGGTATAATGCAAGCGGTTGAAAAAGCAATTGAAATGATTAAATATACAGAAAAAGATGATGCAAACGACATCTCAAATGATGAAGAGTTCACATACATAGATTGGGCTTTCGATGCAGACACAAAGGATATGAATTTACATGAGGTTATGAAATTAGCTCAAGAACTAGAAAAAAAAGCAAAAAGTGAAGATGAAAGGATAAAATTTGTCCGTGGTGCTGAGTATGAAACCGCTTTAACAAGGATTCATTTTGGCAATACGAATGGTTTATACAAAAACGCTTTGTTTACTAACGCTGCTAGTTCGATTAGTTTAGCCGCAATTGAAGGAGAAGATTCCTCATTTGGTTTTGATTATCAATTATCTCAAAGCTACAGGCTTATAGACATAGACCGCATAGTAAAAAATTCTGTAGAAATGGCGGTGTCAGGTTTAAAATCAGAGGTTTTAAGTTCAGGTAGATACGATATTGTAATGAGTCCCTTTGCTTCTAGTATGTTTTTAGGTACATTGATAACCCCGTTGTCGGGGGAAAATGTTTACAAAGGCAAATCTTTTTTGAAAGATAAATTAGGTGAGAAAGTAGCCAATTCATCGGTTACCCTGATACATGATCCAATGAATGGTTCTGCACCAATCATAGCCTCCTTTGACAATGAAGGAACTAATACTTCAAGATTCAACGTTATAGAAAATGGGGTCCTAAAAGGATTCTTACATAACATATATTCTGCAAAAAAGTTAGGAGCAAAGCCAACCGGTAACAGTTTCGCATCGGTAGAATCTCCCAATCCTTCCATTGGAACGATAAACCTTCATTTTATCGCAAACAAGACAAGAAAAGATATTTTGAATGTTCCAAAGGCTCTATATGTTACCAACATAATGGGTATGCATACCGCCGATCCGGTTTCCGGAAGATTCTCTGTTCAAATAAGTGGAAGATTAATTGAAAACGGAGCGTTTGTAAGAAGTTTTAGAGGGATGACCTTAGCTGGAACGTTGGAAGAGTTGTTGAATAATTTAGAGTATATAGGTTCTGATTTCAAGTATTTGGGTTCGGTAGCGGGTTCTACTATATTGATAAGGGATTTAAGCGTAGGCGGTAAATAGTAGATAAAGATAAAAGTAGTGTAAAAAGGAGTATAAGGCGTTTAATCGCTTCTAAAAGCGTTTAAACGCCTTTTTTTCGTCTTAATTGGGAATTATCTAGTTTGAGAAAGAAAGCATAATGTTGTAAGATATAATTGATAATGAAAAAAATTTCATACATCCCTGGAATTTCAATGCAAGGAGGTTTTTAAATTGTACAAAGTAGGCATTTGGGGTTTTGGAGCAATGGGTAGTGGAATAGCAAAAAATATATTAGGTAAGAAAAATCTAAAATTGGTTGGTGTTAACGATCTTAGGAAAGAATATATCGAAAAAGATGTGGGAGAGTTGTTGGGTTTAGGAAAAATTGGAATAAAGGTTTACGATGATCCTATAACAATGGTTAAGCAAACTGATCCCGATCTTGTTGTAATAGCTACCAACTCTTTTATTTCGGTGGTGAAAGATCAAATCATTTCTATATTGAAAGAAAACAAAAACGTAATTACCATTGCTGAAGAGATGGCTTTTCCTTTTTCAAAGGATCCACAAGCTGCAAATGAAATTGACACCGTTGCCAAGGATCATAATGTATCGGTTTTAGGAACCGGAGTAAATCCAGGGTTTGTCCTTGATACGCTAATTATAACGTTGACAGGAATATGTTTGAATGTGCGGAGAATTAAGGCTGCCAGAATTAATGATCTTTCGCCTTTTGGACCAACGGTTATGGAAACACAAGGTGTTGGAACAACATCTGAAGAGTTTGAAGAAGGAATAAAAAGCGGAAAGATAGTTGGTCATATTGGGTTTGAACAGTCAATACACATGATAGCCAAGGCTTTAGGATGGGAAATTGATCGCATCGAGCAAAAAAGAGAACCTATCATTTCTAACGTCTTGAGAGAAACAAAGTATGTTAAGGTTCAACCAGGGATGGTAGCAGGGTGTAATCATACTGCAAAGGCCTTTTATAAAAATGAGCTTTTGATAGAACTTGAACATCCTCAGCAAGTACATCCTGAATTAGAAAACGTTCAAACAGGAGATTATATAACAATTCATGGGGATCCTGAAATCTCAATGTCTATAAATCCTGAAATACCGGGTGGCAAAGGTACCATTGCCATAGCCACCAATATGATTCCATCTGTAGTTGAAGCTCAGCCTGGTTTGTTAACTATGGTGGATTTACCAATACCAAGGGCTTTACTTGCAGAGGTTCGTTGAAGGAGGTCAGATTTATGGAGATAAAAAAAGGTGAATGGGTTCAAATTCATTACATTGCTTTAAATCCTGAAGAAAGAGTTTCACATTTGCCAGAAGATACCAAAAAAGTACCTTTTGAGCTTCGAATAAAAGGATTTTTGGAAGATGAAAAGTCTGAAATAGGCGATATCGTAACCATTAGAACCCCTATTGGGAGATTAGTTAAAGGAAAATTGGAAAAAGTTAATCCTAGATACGAGCATAACTTTGGAGAACCTATTCCCGAATTATTAAAAGTTAACAAGGATAAACTGCCTCTGTCTTGAGACAGAGGCGAAAAGCCTTGGAGTTAACCAGCCTAAATTCGAAATTTTGGAATGCTGGAGCCAGTTCCTTTACTCTGTTCGGTGGGTATCAAATATCTTGAAAGGAGGAAGAAAAATTACTGCATTTCTTTTCTTAATTAAAGTAATAAGCTTACTGCAGTAATTTTTCGAAAAAAATGGATAAATCTTACAAAGCCGTGATGGAAAGACAGATAGAGATCATCAAAAAATCTGTAGGACTTGATTACACTAAATATGAAATAGAAGGAATCGCATTTGATTACGAAAAGATGATGAATGAGTCAGGATTTTCAATTGAAGAAATTGAAAAGATTCAAAAAGAAACAGGTGTTGGGGACACTCCCCTTGTTGAACTAAAAAACATAAATAGGTTGATTAAAAAATTGTCTGATAAAGGGAAAGGTGCAAGGATCTTCGTTAAGGATGAACAAACCAACCCATCCGGTTCTTTCAAAGATAGAAGGGCTTCTATAAGTGTATATATGGCAAAAAAATTAGGGTATGAAGGCGTTATAGCAGCAACAAGTGGTAATTATGGCGCTGCTGTAGCTTCTCAAGCAGCTAAAAGAGGTTTAAAATCTATTATAATTCAAGAATGTTTCGATTCTCGAGGAGTTGGTCAGCCTGAGATCTTGGAAAAAGAAAGGTCGTGTGCAGCTTATGGAAGTGAAGTTGTTCAAGTAAGTGTAGGCCCAGAATTGTTTTATTATACCCTTCTTCTTCTTGAAGAAACTGGATTTTTTAATGCATCTCTTTACTCACCTTACGGCATTGCCGGAATAGAAACGTTGGGTGTGGAGATAGCTAATCAAACCAAAGAATTGACAGGGAAATTCCCCGACGTTGTTGTAAGTACCCATGCAGGAGGAGGTTTGACCACTGGAACGGCAAGAGGGTTAAAAAAGGTTGGGGCTTATTCAACTAAGATTGTTGGTGCAAGCGTTGATTTAAGAGGCTTACATATGGCTTCTGATAAAGATTTCAATAGAAAGTCTTTCACTACAGGACACACTGGATTTGGGATCCCGTTTGCGGTCTTTCCTGACAGATCTGATGTTCCGAGGAATGCGGCAAGGGTATTGAGGTATATGGACAGATATGTTCTTGTAACTCAAGGGGAAGTCTTTTATATGACTGAATTACTCGCAAAACTTGAAGGGCTACAAAGGGGACCTGCTGGTAATACCTCGTTGGTTGCAGCTTTTGCTTTGGCAAGGGAAATGAATGAAGATGAAATAATCGTTGTAAACGAAACTGAATACACAGGAGCAGGAAAGTTACCAACTGCCCAACTCACTTTTGCCAAAGAAAATGGGATTCAAGTAATATCAGGTGATCCAATAAAAGATGATAAACCAGGGGAAAGAATTGTGATACCTGAAGATCCTTCACAAATAGGTTATATTGAAATTCCAATGTCTCAATTGAAAGAATCGTATATAAACCAGCTTATAAAAAGACTAGGAAAAACCGATTTTACTCAAAAAGAAATAGAATTTATATCAGAAGAAATAAGAGAAGATGAGGATTCGGTAGTAAACTTGATTAAGAAGGTAAGGGAGGAGTCTTTATGAAAGAAAGAGTCGATGACTTCCAGGAAAGGTCAAAGAAACTTCAAAACATGACCGATGAGGAATTAGACAATTATTTTTGGAAATTAGTTGAAAAGGTAGTAGATCCCTTAGTAAATTTGGCCGAAACACATACCTCTCCTTCTATAGAAAGGTCTGTCTTGATGAGAATGGGGTTTAATTCCCTTCAGGCAAAGGCTTTGGTTGATAAGATTGTACAAGAAAATTTATTATCAAAAGGAGCAGGGAATGTGGTTTACAAAATTGCAAAACAAAAAAATATGGGAATAATGGAGACAGGCGAGGCATTATTAAACGGTCGTTTTTGGGATGATGTTGAGAATATCTTCAGAGGTGGTGATACAAGTGAAACTTCAACCAAATGAAAAGATCAACATAGAAGCGATTTTAAATGATTTGGAACATTACACACCGAGAAGAAAGGGATGGACTTGGAGAAAAAAATTACCTGAAGAAACTAAAAAAAGCGATTTTAATTACTATGAGATAAGTGAGGATCTAAAAAACTCAATTCCTCTTCCTGCAGCTCATTACTTTGATAACTTAGACCCACAACCAGACACGGTGATAACATCAGAAATCGCTTCAGGAAGATTTGAGGAAGATGTTAGAAGAATGCGCATGGCTGCCTGGCATGGAGCAGATCATATAATGGTCATAAGAACACTTGGGCAAAGCCATATAGATGGTCTTATAGAAGGAACCCCTGAAGGTATTGGTGGGATACCAATAACGAGAAAACAGTTGAGGGCAACTAGAAAAGCACTTGATTTAATTGAAGACGAAGTAGGTAGACCAATAAACTTTCACAGTTATGTTTCAGGTGTAGCAGGCCCTGAAATAGCTGTATTGTTCGCCGAAGAGGGAGTTAATGGAGCTCACCAAGATCCACAGTACAATATTTTGTACAGAGGTATCAATCCAATAAGATCTTTTGTGGATGCCGCTGTTGCTAAAAAAGTGATGGCTTGGGCGAATATACTCCAAATAGATGGTGCCCATAACGCGAATGCTTCTGCTAAAAAAGCTAGAAACGTGATGCCCGAACTTTTGGTACAACATGCTATAAACTCTCTATTTTCATTGAAAGTAGGCATGAAAAAAGAAAATATCGCTCTATCAACCGTCCCGCCTGTAGTTTCACCTTCTCCTGAGTTCAGAATCAACTTGGTCTACGCAATTACATTGAGAGAACTATTTAAAGGTTACAAGTTCAGAGCTCAAATGAACACAAGGTACATTGAATCTGATTTATTCGACGCCACAAGGATTCACGTTTTAAATACCCTCATTTCTCGGTTAACTTCAGCAGACATTCAATCAACTATTACTCCAGATGAAGGTAGAAATGTTCCTTGGCACGTTAATTCTATAAGGGGTGTAGAAACCGCTAAACACACATTGATATCAGCGGATAATATTAAACAATACCTCAAAATCGATGAAGAAAAAGTTAGAAAAGAAGTAAGAGAATTGAAGATGAGGGCTATATTGATGCTCGAAGAAATAATAGAAATGGTTGGATATTTTGAGGCCTTGGAAAACGGTATGTTCGTAGATAACGGGTACTATCCCGAAAGGGCAGGAGACGGAATAGCCAGAAAAAAGAATGGAGAAATAGCGGCAGGTTCCGTTGTACCAAGGGATAAGGATTATATGGCCCCCGTTTGTGAACATTTTGGGTACAACGCCTTACCTAAAGGATTAGATAAACCTTGCGATTTAATCGGTGGCTGTACCTTACATAATAGAGAAAAGATTCAATTTATTGACGAGTTAGATGAGAGTGATAACGTCGAAAAAAGGTTGCAAGATATAAAAGAATACAAAGAAAATAATCTTATAAAACCAGAAGTTGAATGGAGTTACGATGGTTGGATACAACTGGACATGACCATCCCTGAATCTGAAGAATACGCAAAGGCAGCTGCGGTCGAAATATGTAAAAAAATGGGACTCGAAGATATTCATGTTATTCATTCTGCCGTTTTACATCCATCAGAAGGGACTTATCTTGAATTGAAGGCAAAGGTACCTTTTTTTGTTAAAAAGGATGAATTAGAACTTCCCAAAAAGAATGATGTGATGAGTGATGAAGAGCTTTTTGAATTTTTTGGTAAACACAAGGTCAAAGTAGTGGCTGGAACGATAGGTAACGATGAACACAACATAGGTATCAGAGAAATACTAGATATAAAACATGGAGGTATAGAAAAATATGGAATAAATTACGTTTATCTTGGTACTTCTGTGCCACCAGAAAAAATCATAGATAGTGCAATAGAAGTAGGAGCCCAGGCGGTTTTAGCTTCTATGATTATTACTCATAATGAAGTTCATGTGGAAAATATGAAAAAACTACATGAAATTGCTGTAGAAAAAGGAGTTAGAGATAAATTATTACTCATCGTTGGAGGGACTCAGATAACCAATGATTTAGCGATAAATAATTACATGGACGCTGGCTTTGGAAGAGGTACCAAAGGGAATCACGTTGCCACATTTTTGGCTAAGAAACTAAAAGAAAGAGAGCAAAACGAATAATTTTTAATTAATTTATTCTTGCTTTAAATCTTTTTTTAGTGTAAAATTGAGATAGTGGAACCCTAATTCTTCCAAAGGGAGGAAAACTTGATGTCGTTTGAAATAGATACAAGGGTTTTAAAAAATGCTGTCCAATTAACTACCAACGCTGTTTCAAAAAAAACAGCTAACCCTATTTTGAAAGGAATAAAATTGGCTGTAGAAGACGATGAGTTACATATTTATGCTACAGATTTGCAAACCGGTTTTCACAAATGGCTGAAGGTTAAAGATAGCGATGAAAATTTTTCTACAGTGGTTGAACAGACGATTTTTTTAGAAATACTATCAAATCTCACTTCTGATACAATTACTATAACTTTGGATGGAGTTTTGAAGATTTCAGGTGGAAATTCTGTATTTCGATTACCTACCATGGACCCTGATGAATTTCCTTCCCTTGCTTTCGACGTTACAGGGAACTCAATTTCGTTAGATAGAACAGTTATTACTAATATGATTGATAAGGTAATTTTTTGTGCTTTAAAAGATTCTTCTTCCCTTTCGCGCAATTTAAATGCCGTTTATTGGGACTTTAGGCAGGGAGGGTTTTTGAATTTAGTCGCCACGGATTCATATAGATTAGCCCTTTCTGAAAGTAAGCTGGAAGATGACAATGTTCTTTCACCGTTTCTTTTATCCCTAAAAAGTATGGATGAATTAAAAACGATACTTTCAGCAGCAAAAACAGAGAAGATAAAAGTGGTTCAAAGTGGTTCTCAAGTTCTCTTTGATTTTGAAGAAGATAATAACCAGTTGATTTTTAACGTTATAGATGCCGAGTTTCCTAATTATTTGGGTATAATTCCCCAGAGTTTTATAACAAAGATCAAGGCTAAGACCTCAGAATTTTTGGCTATTATGAAAAGGATGTCTATAACAGCCGGAAGTGAGGAATATACTTTATTAAATATTGAAGATGGAAGAATACAGTTTTATGCAAGTTCTCCTGATGTTGGCGAAGCAAAAGAAGAGATTGATGTCGAGCAAGAAGGTAGAAATCTTGAGATCGCTTATTCACCGAGATATTTCAGGGAAGCGTTAGAAAGAATAGAGACTGTGGAATTTGAGTTCGATATATCCGATGAGGAAAAACCTACCATTTTAAAACCTGTAGAAGACAACAGTTATATGTTCATAATAATGCCAAAAAGGAAAAGTTGAAACATGTTAAAAATTGGTTTTGGTTACGATGTTCATCCTTTAGCTGAAAATAGAAGATTAATATTGGGTGGAGTTGTAATAAATCATCCAAAAGGTTATGGATTATTGGGCCATTCGGATGGAGACGTTTTTTTTCATGCGATAATTGATAGTTTATTAGGGATGTGCGGTTTGGGGTCGATAGGGGAGTACTTTCCTGAAAGTAAAGAATTTGAAAATATTAGTAGCTCTATACTTTTAGAAAAGACTATGGATTTGATAAGTAAAAGATATGTTATTAAGATAAATAATATTGATGCGGTAATCATATCTAAGAGTGTGAAGATCAGTTCTATATCTGAGCAAATAAAAAATAATACCTCACGCATCTTAAATTTAGAAGTGAGCCGAATAAACTTAAAAGGCAAGAGTGGCAATGGTCTGGGAATAGGCGGAAAGGACGAAGGTATAGAAGTTTATTGTACAACGTTAGGTGAGGTAGATGAAATATAAACGTATTCATAACTTCGATATGTCTCCCAAAGATATGATCAAAATTCAGAAACAGTTGGCTAAAGAGGTTAAATTGATTCATTTCTCAGATGAACCAAACTTAGTGAGTGGTGTTGATCTTTCCTTTCAAAAAGACGAAGGATTAGCTGTAATTGTAACAATGGATTTTAAAAAATTATCGGTAATCGATGTAACATATGCCGTGGATAAGATTACCTTACCATATATACCTGGCCTTCTTGCTTTTAGAGAGCTTCCTATCTTTTTAAAGGCTTGGGAAAAACTTCAAATTGAACCTGATATTGTTTTTTTTGATGGTCAAGGCTATGCCCATCCTAGAAGGATGGGCATAGCTACACATGCGTCTTTTTTTATTGAAAAGCCTACTATAGGAATTGCTAAATCTAGGTTAATTGGTGAATACGAAGAACCCGGAAAGAAAAAAGGGGAATTCACATTTCTGTACCATAAAGGTGAGAAAATAGGAATAGTGTTGAGAACAAGAGACAATGTGAAACCTGTATTTGTATCTCCTGGCAACTTGGTTGATTTCAATAACGCCTTAGATTTCACTTATCATTTCGCCACAAAGTATAAAATTCCTGAGATAACTCGAAAGGCACACTTATACACTCAAAGTTTAAAGCAGAGGTGACGTTGTTGACCGAAAAGAACACGCGAAATTTTATATACATCTCAATGATCGTATTTTCTATGGTCATGAACACCCTTGCGCCTCTTATGACTTCCATTCAAGAAAGATTTTCTGTTTCGATAACTATTTCTTCTTCATTACCGTTTATAAGTACCTTTGGTACCATGATATCCAACTTTATAGGCAGCTTTTTTATCGCCCAGATAGGTTATAAAAGTTTTTTGACCGGTGCTTTTATAATTGAAATTTTGGGTTTGGTTTTATTCGTAACTGCAATTAATTTTCCTATGATTGTATTATCAGTTTTTTTATTGGGGGTAGCGACTGGGGCAACTTTTATGACTTTAACTTCCGCTTTTTCACACCTTGATAGGAAAACCCAAAATTTTGGATTTTTAAACGCGAGTTTTGGAATTGGAGGTATAATAGCACCCCTTTTGGTTAGCTTATTTTTAGTTATGAAATTAGATTTTAGATTTGTGTATTTTATACACTTAATCTTAATTTCGTTACTTTTCATTTTTGTTTTAATTTATAAGCCCATTCAAAACATAAAGTATGAAGCGATTAAATTTAAAGAAGCTACAGGTATAATAAGAAAAAGATTTGTTTATTTATCATTGTTGATATTTTTATTCTATTCCGGAACTGAAATAGGTATAATAACATGGAGCGGGAACCTTTTCTACGATGTTTTTAATTATTCGAAAGAATTTTCATCTGTAATTATAAGTTTATTTTGGGTAGTTTTTACCTTGGGTAGAGCTATTACGGAATTTTTAAACAGAAAATTAACGGAATTGGGAACCATTTTTTACTTCTCTATTTCTCTTATAGTAAGTCTTGCATTGTTGCTAATATTTCAGCACTTTATTTTCTTTCTTTTCGTTGGTTTTAGTTTATCTGCCATTTTTCCAAGCATTCAAAAATACACCAATCAAAATCTCCCAAAGAGAATCTTAGGGATGTACAACGGGTTGGCTTTTGGTTCTACTGGGATTGGGGCTATGATAATTGCAACTTCCATGGGAGTAATTGGTGATATTAATTTTAATATCTCATATACCATTCCCTTTTTAACTTTTACTATCATCATTTTTATCACACAAAAATTGGGTAAGGAAAAGTTAGAAAGTGATAAGTGAAATTAAGTAATGTACAAAAAGGGGGAAAAATGAAATATTCTAAGATAAAAACTGGTTGCATAGACGGGTTTAAAGTAGAAAATATCTTAGTAGAAATCGACGTAAACTCCCGTTCTACCCAACAGACATTCAAAATAGTAGGCATGCCCTCCACATCAGTTTTAGAAAGTGAGAAACGAGTTACAAGTGCCATTAGAAATACTGGGTTTACAATTCCTAACGGATCGATAGTTGCGAATCTTTCACCCACCTCTATGAGAAAAGACGGCTCACATTTTGATTTACCAATTGCCGTTTCCTTGTTGGAGGCGTCAGGTCAGATAAAAGAATTAAGTGAAGATTACTATATATTTGGTGAACTTGGTTTGAATGGAGAAGTTAGACCAGTTTCTGGGATATCTCTTTTCTTGATGTATATAAAAGAAAGAAATCAACAAGCAAAATTCATAATTCCACGGGGAAATCAGGGGGAAAGTAAATTTGTAGAAAAGAACGAGGTTATCGTTATAGATAGCTTGAAAGATATCGAAAATATATCCCAGGATATCTTGGATGAATACTCTCCCAAGTACGAGGATATTGTACAACCATCTTACAACTTAGATTTTCGTGAAATCAAAGGTCAAATATTTGCCAAAAGGGGAATAGAGATAGCAGCCAGTGGATTTCACAATGTCTTAATGAGGGGATCTCCCGGTTCAGGAAAAACAATGATAGCTAAAAGGGTTCCAACAATATTACCAGATATGACGAGGGAAGAAATCATCGAATCAACGATGATCTATTCAGTTGCTGGATATATGAACACGATAATCGATAAAAGGCCTTTTAGATCTCCTCACCACACAGCCTCGACAGCTTCAATAATAGGGGGAGGCGCCGTTCCGAAACCTGGTGAAATAAGCTTGGCTCATAATGGTGTGTTATTCATGGATGAGTTCCCCGAGTACCGTACGGATGTAATAGAGTCCCTAAGACAGCCTTTAGAAGACGGAGAAGTGACGGTAACAAGAGCAAAATCCGTTGCTAATTTTCCTGCAAGGTTCATGCTTATAGCCTCTCAAAATCCATGTCCATGCGGATATTATGGAGACAAGGAGATAGAATGTACGTGTAATTTGAACCAGATCTTAAATTACAACAGAAAAATATCAGGACCCATATTGGACAGAATAGATATTAGAATAGATACACCAAGGGTAAAAATAGATGAGCTCATGTCCAAGGAAGACGGAGAAAGCTCCGAAAAGATTAAAGAAAGAGTTTCAAAGGCTTCCCAAATACAGATAAAAAGGCAAAACAAATTGAATGGGAAACTTAGCAATAAAGAAGTGAAGAAATTTGCGGCTCTTACTGAAAAAGCGGAAGACTTTTTAAAACAAGCAGCTATCAATTTAAAATTAACTGCAAGATCTGTAAACAGGGTAGTAAGAATTTCACGAACTATAGCCGACACTTGTGATTCAAAAAATGTAGAAATAAGTCATGTTTCTGAAGCCTTGAATTACAGAGGGAGAAAAATCATATGAGAAAAATGTCTTCAATTTTTCTATGGCTTTTATTGGTGTTAAGTGCGGTTTATGTTAATTCACAAGAATTAATAACAATTCCAGATATAGAAAACCTCGAAAAAGCAAAAGTTTCTTCTATATTCGATGGAGACACGATTAACACTTACCAGTACGCTGAAAGTATAAGATTGATTGGAATAGACGCACCAGAGATCAAAGCTGGGAGTAAGCCCATTAGCGAGTATGGCTATAAGTCGTATCAATTTGTGAAAGATAGACTAATAAATGTTGCAGACAGAAACGTATATTTAGAGTTTGATGAGGATAAGTTTGACGATTATGGCAGAGTTTTGGCGTATGTTTATTATGAGGATGAAGAAGGTAACTTAATATTATTAAACGAGGAAATATTAAAAAATGGATTAGCCCGACCGTTGTTTTACAAAGATACTTCAAAAAAACAAGAAATATTTGTTAAAGCTTATATCCAAGCATATGAAGATAGAAAAGGGATCTTTGAAAAATACGATGATGAAAGCATAGTGGTGGAATCTGATGCCTTAACCCAAAAGGATTTAGGTAGAATGAGGTGGGTGAAGGTCAAAGTAAAAGATGTTATAAAAGAAGGCGAAAATTATTACAAAATTATCTCTGAAGGCGAAGATTTTTACTATGGAATAAGAAAACAGGAATTTGATGCCTTTTTTGATGGTTACGATATCTATGATTTAGTTGGGGAAGAAGTTATGTTCTGGGGAGAAATATGGTTTGATCAGCGAACTGGGCAATACGAAATACTGGGAAGGGCTCCTTTTGAGATAAAAAGATTTGTGAATGGAGTGCAGGGAGAAGAGGGAGTTTAGTTTAAAGATTATATAACAGAATAAGAGGGGGATAGACAGTATGGGTAAATATTTTAAAAAAGTAGTAGGAGAAAAATGCTTTTTGTCACCAGTCAATCCTGACGATTTTGAAAAATACACGGAATGGTTAAATGACCCAGAAATATCAGAAAACATGATGGTAGAGGATAATATTATTTCTTTGCTTAAAGAAAAAGACATTTTAGAAAAAATGGCTAAAGGCAACGATGTTTTATTTGCCATAGTGGATTTAGAAACAGAAGAGCTGATAGGTAATTGTGGGTTGCATGACATTAATAGAATTAATCAATCGGCTGTCCTTGGGATTTTTATTGGGAATAGAGAATATCTGTCTAAAGGATATGGTACCCAAGCCATTAAGTTGCTTTTGAATTATGGATTCAACGTTTTAAATTTAAATAATATCATGTTGGAAGTTTTTGAATATAACAAAAGGGCAATAAGATCTTACCAAAAAGCTGGATTTAAAGAAATAGGTAGGCGAAGGCAAGCAAAGTTTTTTAAGAACAATAGATACGATATAATATTTATGGACATTTTGAGAGAAGAATTTCTTGAAATAAAAGATGCGAAAGGAGTATTAGGGTGAAAGATTTAGACAATATCGAAAAATTTACCCCTGGTGAAGAAATAGCTAATGCCGTTATACACGGTATAGGAGCATTGTTGAGTATAGCTGCTCTGGTGTTATTGGTAGTTTTTTCAGCGATTAACGGACAACCTTGGAGTATATTTAGTTCGGTTATATATGGTTCATCGTTGATTATTCTTTATTTATCTTCAACACTATATCACAGCTTTCAACGTAAAAAAATCAAAGATCTCTTTGAAATATTCGATCATTCTGCAATTTATATTTTAATAGCCGGTACCTACACACCTTTTGCACTAATTACGTTGAGCGGAAGGCTAGGTTGGATTATATTTTCTGTGGTATGGGTTTTGGCAGCTATAGGCATTATTTTTAAAATATTTTTCGTTAAAAGATTTAGGATTCTTTCAACAATTTTATACATAGCTATGGGATGGTTAGTTGTATTTGCTATGGAACCTTTAGTTACAAACTTGGATTTCTGGGGAGTCTTTTGGTTGGTCATAGGAGGCATTCTTTACACAGTTGGGACCATATTTTACGTGTGGAGAAAAATCCCATACCACCATGCTTTATGGCATTTGATAGTACTTGCAGGAAGCATATGCCACTTTTTCTCAGTGTTTTTTTATGTTATATGAGTCTCAGGAGTTTAAAACTCCAAGTGCCAGAGCTGCCAATTTCGATTGATCGTTGTCGGCTCTTGATACTAATACTATGGGAGCCTTTGCTCCCACTACAATCCCTGCCACGTTTCCTCCTGAAAAATATACAGCAGATTTTCCTAACAAGTTCCCCGAATGGATATCTGGAACAATTAAAATATCTGCTTTACCTGCAACCTCACTGTTTATATTTTTAATCTTGGCAGCTTGTTCGTTTATAGCGTTATCAAGGGCAAGAGGACCATCGACAACGCATCCTTTTATTTGGCCTCTCTTGTTCATTTGGGTCAATATGGCGGCATCTACTGTCTCAGGCATATCGGGATTAACTACTTCGACCGCCGCTAATAAAGCTACCTTGGGAGTTTTTATTTCAAGGTTCTTAGCTACTTCAAGGGCGTTGTATATAATTTGAACCTTTTGAGTTAAATCTGGGTGGATTATCATTCCACCATCGCTTATCAAAAGTAATCTATCCAAATAAGGTGTTTCTACTACTGCAACATGAGAAAGCAAATTTCCCGTTTTTAATCCCCAATCGTTGTTTAAAACAGCTTTTAGCAACTCAGAAGTTTTTATCTTACCCTTCATGAGCAGATCAGCAGCCCCACTTGAAACGAGACGAACACCTTTTTCTGCTGCTTCCTGTAGAGTTTCTGCCTCTATAATGTCAAATTCCTTTCCAACAATTTCCAAATTTTTTTTAATTTCTTCTTTATTTCCAACCAAGACAGGGTTTGCAAACCCTTCTTCACTTGCTTTTGATAAAGCCTTCAAAGCTTCAATATCTTCAGCACAGACAAGAACGACGTTCTTTGTTGGTTTGGACTTTGCTCTATTCAACAATTCTTCAAAGTTTTTCATGAAAGAGTCCTCCTTTGTTGACTATACTAAGCATTTCTTTGAGAAGCTTCTTCAATTACAGGTTTTTTCCAGTTCCCAAAAACTAGAAAACCCAGGGCTAATACAAGGGCAGAGAAATTACTTATTATCATCGCTATGAAAACACCTATGTACCCGTGAGTCTCAGCTAAGAAAAAAACCAAAGGTACCCTTATTCCCCACAATCTTACCATATCTATAATGGTCGACTGAATCGTATGCCCTGTACCCCTTAAAGTACCAAGAAAGACTGAAACTAATGAGAAGAACGGAAGTGAGAAAGAAACATATCTAAAAAATTCCTCTCCAACTTTAATTACTTCAGGGTCATTTATGAAAAATTTCGTTATATTGTGACCAAATAAAAACATAACCATTGAAGCACTTCCTACGATCAGTAAAGTTGCTAAAGAAGCTTTTCTAACCGTTTCCTCAGCCTTTTCAGGTTGGCTTGCACCCACATATTGACCTGTCATCGTAGCCGTTGCCAAAGATATTCCCATAGCGAACATCGTTATTAAATTGTTCATTCTATTTCCAATTCCATATCCGCTAATAACAATAGGTCCAAATTGTGCAATAACTCCCATAATTATAGCAAATCCTATAGCTGTAAAAGATTCACCTATAGAAGAAGGTAAGCCTACGGATAAAACTTTTTTTATAAGTTTTCGATCGGGGGCAAAATCTTTGGCGTGTAATTTAAAACCCTCTCTACCTTTGAACAATACAAATAGAAATACAACAGACATTATAACTTGAGATAACATAGTTGCTAGTGCTGCTCCAAATACGCCTAAATTGAATTGAAAAATGAAAAGAGGGTCAAGGGCCACGTTTAACAGTATTGATATACCGTTGTATTTCAGGGCTATAAATGAATTTCCCCATCCCCTAAATATACCCGCTACCGTTTGCATTAAAAAACTGAAAGGTAAACTAAATGCCATTATTTTTAGATACGTATTACTAAGTTCGAATATGTTTTTATCCAATCGTAAAAGAGATAATAATTGCTTGCTAAAGATCAACACTATTGCCATAATGGATAAAGCCACAAACGTCATTACCAAAATGGTTTGCGCTGCCGATTTTTCAGCTCTTCTTTGATCGCCGTATCCTGTATATTGGGCTATCAAAGAGGTTCCAGCGTAAGAAAATCCTGTGGCAAAAGATATAAAAACAAATATCAGCGGCCAAACTACAGTAGGAACAGATAATTCCAAAGGACCTAACTTTCCCAAAAAATATGCATCAGTTATATTATATATCGCTTGCATCATATTTGTCAAAATGATTGGCCAGGCTAAGGTAAATAAAGCTTTCCATATGGATGTTTTTAAAACGTCAACTTTTCCTGTATCTTTGATTTTCATTCGTTATCACCTTTAATGTAAAAATTAATTCGCTATCCTTATTAATATTTTATCAAATTATTTGGGATTTGGGTTAAGAATAAAGGTATATATTTTAAGCTTAGTAGTTAGATATTATTAAAAAATAAAGAAATAAAAAAGCGTCCATAAAAAAGGACGCCCAAAATAAAGATAAAGTTTTTATTTTTTAATACTAACTAATCTTAGACCAATTCTTCTTCTTGTTTTATCTGCTATGGCTAACCGAATACTGTACCACCCTGCTAACCTAATTATGTACCATATAGAAAGAAGAAGTTCTTTTCTTT